>JANOQL010000090.1:0-3994 GCA_031414835.1 Sphingomonadales bacterium
TGGCATTGGCAGTGGTCGTGGCGGCCATGATTTTCCTTGCCGGGCGCGCTGGCGAGCAGCCGCAGATGAAACAGGAACAGCCGGTCGATCTCGATGCGCTTCCCAAATAAGGCGCGCTGGCTTTTCGGCGGAACCGTTGCAGCACTGATCGCGGCTATTCCTGCGATCAGTCAGGATGCGCCCGAATCGATCCTGCCTCCCGGGTTTGGCGATCCTGTCGAAGAAACACGAAAGCCCAACGATCCGGGTCCAAACCGTCCGGCGGATTTGATCCCCGATGTCGCGCTGAAAGCGCCTCCTGCGTCTGCCCAGTCCGGATTGACTGCTATTGATCCTGCCACCGGGATCGACGGTGAAGGCGGTGTTGAAGAAGGTGAAATTCCTGTGGCATTGCCGCCTCAGGATTTGCCCGCACAGGCGCGCCGCTCGCTCGACCGGATCGGGATATTGACGGCAGACGATGGCGGCTTTGGCGAAACGGCGTTCGGTGCTGCCGATGGACGATATCTTGCGCATTTGATGCGGAACTTGCGCGCGCCAGTGGCGTCGCGCTGGGCATCGATTGCACTCAGGCGTGCTGTGCTCAGCGATGTGAATTCGCCCGCCAATTTTGGTGCGGCTGACTGGGTGGCAGAGCGCGCGTGGCTGCTTTTGAGGATGGGGGAAGCCGACGCTGCATTGATGCTCGTCCAGGCCGTCGATCCGGATCGTTATTCGCCGAAACTGCAAGAGGTAGCATTACAGGCCGCGCTTGCAGCTGCTGATCCTGCCGCCGCCTGTGCATTCACAGAATGGGTCGATCGCAAACGCACCGAACAGGCATGGCCGATGATGCGGGCTATTTGCGCGGCACTTTCAGGCGATTCGGCGCAGGCCAGCGCTCAGATCGACACGCAACGCGGTCGCGGAGCCGGGCGCGGGATCGATGGTTTGCTTGCCGAAAAGGTTGTCGGCGCTGGCAGCAACACGCGGCGCTCCGTGAAGATCGAATGGGAAGGCGTCAAGCAGCTGACCATATGGCGTTATGGGCTTGCGACGGCGACGGCTGTCGACATTCCAGAGCCGCTTTACGGCACTGTCGGCCCGCATGTGCGCGCATGGCAGGCGCGTGCACCGATGCTGGCCCCTGAAAAGCGGCAACGTGCCGCCGATGTTGCGGCTGCTCTTGGCGTTTTGTCGAATGAAGCGCTGATCGACTTTTACGGGCAATGGGCTGATGCCACAGATCCGGCCGAACAGAGTGGGAAGGCGTTCTTGCTGTTGCGCGCGGCATATTCTGCTGACAGCGCCGCCGAACGATTGTCGGCCATTCAATCGCTTTGGTCTACCGGCACCCAAGATCCGATGATTGGCTATGCACGCACAATATTAACGGCGCGGGCCGCAGCGCGGTTGAAACCGTCCGAAGACTTTGCGGACGCTGCACCGCAGCTGATTGCCTCGATGCTTTCGGCTGGACTGGATATTCAGGCTGCGCGCTGGGCAAAAGTGGCGCTTGGCGCCGGGGGCGAAGTCAAACAAGCTGCGTGGGGACTGCTCTCTGTGGGAGCGCCAACGCAGGTTGTGCCATGGACGCGGGGCGCGCTTGATTCGTATCTGAATGAAGTTGGGACAGACACCAGAAAGGCACAGCTGATGTTTGCCGGCCTTGCCGGATTGGGACGGCTGCCCGAAAACGACATTTCAGACGTCGCCGGTGAACTTGCCATCCCTATTGGACGACAGACCGCATGGACCCGGGCACTCGATCGCGCGGTTTCCGCACGAGAGCCGGGCACAGTCGCGCTTCTTGCCGCGGTTGGGCTGCAGGGCTCTACTTTTGGTCAGGTTTCGCCCAAAAGCCTTTTTCATGCTGTGTCTGCACTGCGCCGCGTTGGCCTGGCTGCCGAAGCGCGGATGCTGGCGGCGGAGGCAGTTGCGAGGAGCTGAGTGCGTGACACATGCCGACGATCTCCAGCTCATCGACCGGTTTCTTGAAATGCTTGCTGCCGAAGCCGGCGCTTCACGCAATACGATCTCAGCGTATCGCTCCGATCTGAACGCTGCGTCCGCTATTGTGGGCGGTCGATTGGGAATTGCTGACAAGCCAGATATCGAACGCATTGCACTGGCACTGGAGCCGCTTGCCAAAGCATCGCATGCGCGAAAAATCTCCACGTTGCGGCGCTTTTTCGGATTTCTGCATCAAGAGGGGCTGCGCGCAGACGATCCGTCGCGGTATCTGATCCAGCCGGGGCGCGGCCAGCGACTTCCAAAAACCCTCTCACACGCCGAAATCGATCGGCTGTTCGCGTGTATCGACGATCGCATCGAAAATCGGCCCGGCCCGATTTCCATAAGGCTGAAGGCACTGTTCGAGCTGTTGTACGGATCGGGGTTGCGCGCAACCGAATTGGTCACGCTCGAAATTCAGGCCATCGTTCCGGGTCGGCGTTATGCAATTGTCAGGGGCAAAGGGGGGAAGGAAAGAATGGTTCCGGTATCGTCGCGCGCTCTGGATGCTGTCGGGAACTGGGTCGCGATGCGCCCCAAGGGAACGCGCTGGTTGTTTCCATCGGGCAAAGCACACCTCAGCCGGGTAAGGCTGTTTCAACTTGTGCGCGAACTGGCGGCAGGCGCCGGAATTTCGCCCGATCGGATCAGCCCGCACGTTCTTCGTCATGCGTTTGCGACTCACCTGCTCGAAGGGGGAGCCGATCTCCGCGCGTTGCAAACAATGCTCGGTCATGCCGATATTTCAACGACAGAGATTTATACGCATGTCGATCGCAGGCGGCTCGTTGATCTGGTGGAAAGCCACCACCCGCTCGTTGACGGCCTATCAGACCGCGCCTAACCGCCTCCGATGGTAACATATCTCGATTTTGAAAAGCCGGTTGCCGAACTGACCGCGCGCATCGACGAACTTCGTCTGGCATCTCAGGGCGGAATTCCCGATATTTCCGCCGAAGTTTCAAAACTGGAGGGCAAGGCGGCGCGGCTCTTGTCTGACATTTACGCGGCGTTGACGCCCTGGCAAAAGGCGCAGGTTGCCCGTCATCCGAACCGCCCGCATTTCAAACACTATGTTGCATCCTTCGTCGACGATTTCACACCGCTTGCAGGCGATCGTGCCTTTGCTGACGATCAGGCGATCGTCGGGGGATTGGGACGGATCGATGGGCGCCGGGTGTTGGTGATCGGCCACGAAAAAGGCGACGATACCACGAGCAGGATCCGGCATAATTTTGGAATGGGAAAACCTGAAGGATATCGAAAGGCAATCCGGCTGATGCAAATGGCGGATCGCTTTGGTCTGCCGGTTGTGACCATAGTCGATACATCCGGTGCGTTCCCGGGTATCGCAGCCGAGGAACGAGGGCAGGCAGAAGCCATTGCACGTTCGACCGAGGCCGCGCTGCAACTGGGCGTGCCGATGGTTTCAGCCATTGTCGGTGAAGGCGGGTCGGGCGGGGCAATCGCGTTGGCTGCGGGCAATCATGTGCTGATGTTCGAACACGCGGTTTATTCGGTTATTACGCCAGAGGGCTGCGCGTCGATTCTGTGGCGGACGAGCGAAAAGGCTGCTGATGCCGCAGAAGCCATGCGGATTACCTCGGCTGACCTCGAACGGTTGGGGGTTATCGACACCATGGTTCCCGAACCGCTCGGCGGCGCGCATCGCGATCCTGTGGCGGCGACGGCTTCGCTGGGAAAGGCTATCATTGCGGCATTGCGCGAACTCGATGGCAAGGCGGCCTCCGAATTGCGAAGCCAGCGCCAACGGAAATTTCTTGCGATGGGGATGCTCTGACGTCAGACTTGATATTGGGTTGGGTGAGGATGGTTTCGATGCGTACTGCGTTATTGGCCGCAACGGCGGTATTTTTGATGGGGGCGTCAGGCCCCAAGCCATTACCGGCACCGCAAGCGATCACGGCAAAAGACCGCGCAACAGGATCCAAGGCACACCCGCAACTTGTGGCTGAATTCGGTGGTGCGTACGAAGGACCGC
>JANOQL010000091.1:0-1893 GCA_031414835.1 Sphingomonadales bacterium
GGCGCGGCCCGGATATCCGGTTGGCGCATGGAGGCTGGCAATGTGGGGAAAATCGACCGCGGTCAGGGCGTCGCCGTCGCACAGCAACGCCGCGCGGAACAGCGCGTCGTGGAGCTGGCGAACATTGCCCGGCCAGCCATACGCGGTCAGCAGCGCAAGGGCATCGTCGGTTATTCCAAGCGGTCGCATCCCCGGCTGGATCGAGATTCGATTGAGCAAATGCCGCGCCAGCGCGGTGACGTCTGCGCTGCGAACGCGCAGTGGGGGGATGGCAAGGTGAATGCTCGACAATTTGAAGAATAGATCTTCGCGGTAGCCGCCTGCGCTCGCGATGGCCCGCAACCGCCCGTCATCGGCAGTGATCACACGGACATCGACTTCGCGGAAACCCCGCGCACCGATCGGATGGACTTCGCCGGTTTCGATGAACCGCAAAAGCCGCAACTGCGCTTCGGCGGGCAATGCGGCCACATCATCGAGAAAGATCGTGCCGCCATCGGCATCGATCAGTTTTCCCTGCGCCCGGGTAAACGCGCCTGTGAACGCACCCTTTTCGTGTCCGAACAGTTCGGATTCGAGCAGGTTGGCAGGAATGGCGGCACAATCCACGATCAGAAACGGTTTTTTCTCCCGCGCCGACGCAAGGTGGATCGCGCGAGCCACAACGGCTTTGCCCGACCCGGGTTCACCCTCGATCATGACAGGCAGTTTGGATCGCGCGGCCTTTGCGGCAATCGCGAGCGCGGCGCGGTATTCGGGATCGGAGCCGACAATCTCACCGAAGGTCATCGGCAGCACGAGCTTTTCGGTGAGTGGGCGCAATTCGCCCTTCAGCCCGCCACTGACTGTCGTTGCATCGAGCGCGGCAATCATCCGCTCGGGCGCGACCGGCTTTACAAGGAAATCGCTGGCACCTGCGCGCATCGCATCATTGGCAACCTGGGTGGCACCCAGCGCCGTCAGCAACAGGATCGGCAGCAATGGCCGTTCGGCCCTGAGCGCACGGATCAGCCCCGCCGCATCGGCTCCCGGCACCGCCTGATCGACCATCACTGCGTCAAGCATCATGCCATCGCGCGTGCCGAGCATGGCCCTCGCGGTTTCGGCATCGGGCGCGATCAGCGTCCGCCAGCCCGCGCGGGCTGCCAGTGCGGTGACCAGCCGCTGCTGGGCTGGCTCGTCATCGACGAGCATCACCATCCGTGTTCCCGAAGGCGTCATCGCTGTCCCATCTGTCCCTATTCAGGACAATATGGCGCAATCGGGGTAAAGGAAGCATGAACGAAATGCGACCGCCCAACAAGCTTGCGGCCCCTTGCGCCCGAAGTGACAGTCATGCAAATGTGCAGCGATCAAGGCAATTGAGGGACTGCGGGACATGGCGGGCAACGAAGACATCAAATACAACCGTGAAACTTATGGCAGCGTGATGGCGATGCTCAAATGGGGCACTGTCGCATCGGCGCTCGTCGCGGCACTCGTCATTATTTTGATTTCCGGCTGATGGTTCGCATCGCTGTCTTAAAGGAAACCGCACCGGGCGAAACCCGCGTCGCGGCAATCCCCGAAACCGTCAAAAAGTTCATTGCTTTGGGTGCCGAAGTCGCGGTCGAAAGCGGCGCAGGCGCTGCGGCATCGATTTCGGACGAGGCGTTTGCCGCCGCCGGTGCCAGCATCGGAAAGGCCAAGGATGTGGTGGCGAAGGCCGACATCATCCTTGGTGTTCAAGGGCCAGAGGCAAAGAGCCTTGTCGGGGCCAATCCCGGCGCGTGGATCGCCGCGAGCCTTGATCCGTTCGGTCAACGTTCGCGGATCGACGATTACGCCAAGGCAGGCTTCGAAGCGCTCGCGATGGAATTCATGCCGCGAATCACGCGCGCGCAGGGGATGGAC
>JANOQL010000092.1:0-4259 GCA_031414835.1 Sphingomonadales bacterium
CAAAATTACTTCGTCATCCCGAGCTTTGAAGCACTGCTCAAAGCGACTGTCGAGACCGATTTCGCGCCGGTTTATGCGCAACTGGATGCCCTGCCCGACATTGCCATTGCCGACATCCTCGATGACGATGCGCTCATTACCCGAGGGTCTCAGTCACGAGAAAAGGCGGTGACGCGCTGAACCCTGTAAAGCAGACTGCAAGCCGTCTCGCATTTTGCCGCAAGCGTGATAGAGGCGCGCCGCATGTCCATTACGATCCGTCCGGCCATAGAGGCTGACCTGCCGACCATCTTTCGCTTCATCTGCGATCTCGCCGAATATGAAAAGCTGCGCCACGAGGTGCACGCCGATCCAGAGACGCTCGGCCTTCATCTTTTCGGCCCGGCGCCAAAGGCCGAAACGATCATTGGCGAAATCGACGGAATACCACGCGGCTTTGCGCTGTTTTTCCACAATTTCTCGACATTCGAAGGGCGGCCCGGCCTGTATCTCGAAGATCTTTATGTCGAGCCTGCCGCGCGCGGATCGGGGCTGGGCAAGGCGTTGCTTGCAAAGCTGGCGGCGCTTGCGATCGCGCGGGGGTGTGCCCGACTCGAATGGGCAGTGCTTGACTGGAATGCGCCTGCAATAGCGTTCTACGCCTCGCTTGGCGCCAAATCGATGGACGAATGGACGGTGAACCGCGTCGATGGCGCGGCGCTTACTTCGCTGGCGGGCACGGCATGAAGCTCGATCCTACAGCCTGTCTGACGATGGCCGACGTGCGCGACGGCGTAGACGCCACCGATTCCGAGATCGTGGCGCTGCTCGGGCGGCGATTCGGGTATATGGCGGCGGCGGCACGGATCAAGACCGACAGGCGCAGCGTGCGCGATGAAGCCCGCAAGGCACAAGTGATTGACAATGCAAAGGCAGAGGCGCGTGCCAATGGCGTCCCCGAACCGCTTGTCGCGGCGATGTGGGAGATGCTGGTGGAAACCTCAATCGCCTACGAAATGGAGCTTTTCGATCAAAAGGTGTGATGGCGGAGAGGGTGGGATTCGAACCCACGGTACCGTTGCCGGCACGCCGCATTTCGAGTGCGGTGCTTTCGACCTCTCAGCCACCTCTCCGCATGAGCAAGTGATGCATCGGCAATGCGCCGGGTCGTGTGCAAGGCGGCGCGCTTAGCCGGTGTGGCGGGGTTTGCCAAGATGGTGCGGGCCAAATGCCCAACTCGCTTGTCAATCGCCCGCGAAACCCTAGATAGGAGCTTATGCACAGTTTCTTTCAGGGTCAGCCACGCAACCGCGCACCGTCTGCGCCACCTGTCGCCCACGCCCGTTTCGGCATCGGCGCTGTTGTCCGTCACCGGGTGTTCGATTTCCGCGGGGTCATTTTCGACGTCGATCCGGTGTTCGACAATAGCGAGGAATGGTATCAGTCGATCCCCGAAGAGGTTCGGCCCGCCAAAGATCAGCCGTTTTACCACCTTCTCGCTGAAAATGCCGAAAACTCCTACGTCGCCTATGTCAGCCAGCAGAATTTGTTACCCGATGAAGACGAAGGCCCAGTCGATCATCCCGCCATTTCGGGAATGTTCGAAGCGTTCGACGGCGGGCGCTACGTCTTGAAGACGCGCCACAAGCACTAATGCTTATTCGACCGGCAGGACAAATTCTGCCGCTGACGATGGATTGAGTGTTTCAGCGTCAGGGTTCAAGCGGTCGATCGTGAAATTGAGTGCCGCCGCAAACATCAGCCACGCCAGATATGGCAGAAACATCCAGCCGGCGACAGGCCTGATCTTGCCGTAAAGCCATGCTGTTAGCGCCGCTGCAACCAATATCGCGACGATCAGCCCGAACGCTGCCGAAACCTGATGCGCACCGAAGAATAGCGGCCCCCAGGCAAGGTTAAGCGCAAGATGCCCGCCGAAAACGGCAAGCGCGGTGCCTCGACCTTTTGCCCCGCGCGCATCGGCGATCATTGCCGTGGCGATGCCCATCATTGCATAAAGCAGCGTCCAGACCACAGGAAAAGCGAACGCTGGCGGAAACCACGATGGCAAGGCAAGAGCGGCAAACCATGCGTTGCCGAACCCCGAATTGCCCAATTGTCCGCTGAGAAAGCCCAGAAAGACAATCAGAGGAACGGTGACCAGCGCCCAGCGCAGGAATGACATCCGCAACTGGTCTCGTGACGCAATTTCTCCCATACCGACTCCCAAGGTTTGCGATGCCATAGCGGTGTTAACGCCAACGCGGAAACGGCATTCCTGTGCCGCAGTTCACAGTGTTCCGCTAGCAGTCATCACCTCGCGGCCCGATCCATCGACTGCACTGAATGTCAGCACTTCGGCGTCTTGCCGCGCGAGGAGGCGAAGCGGAACGCCTGCGTAAGCCGGTGCTAACCCACGAAACCGAAACGTCTTGAGCCGGTTCGGGCCCAGCACCCGTGCCGCAAGATCGAGCAGCAGGCTTGCGGTCAGCGGCCCGTGAACCACAAGGCCCGCATAACCCTCCTCTTCGCGCGCATAAGTCTGGTCGTAATGGATTCGGTGCGTGTTGAACGTCAGCGCCGAATACCGAAACAACAAGGTGGTGCCGGGCTGCACCGTTCGCGCAATCGGCCAACCTTCAGGCGCGGGCGCGTCGCTGTCAGGCAGTGGCGGCGGAACAGTGCGTGGCGGGGCATCGCGATAGACAATGGTCTGGGTCTCGCTGACAGCCGCAACGCCGTTGCACCGCGTTTCGTGACGCACCGCGACAAAGACCAACCTGCCCGACGCGCCTTGCTTTTCATCGATGAATGCCACCTGTGATGTGCGTTCGATCCGGCCGCCCGAAACGATGGGGGCGATGAATTCGACGTCGCTCGAAGCCCACATCCGGCGCGGGAGATCGATTGACGGCAGGAAGCCCCCTTTGGGCGGATGACCGTCAGCGCCAAGAACGCTTGTCGGGGTATCGGGCAGGCACAGGCACCAGTGAATGCCTTGCGGCGCTGTTTCACCACCATCGGCGCAGTCGAGCATTGCCCGATAGCGCGCCACCAGCCCTGGCGTCAGCGTATCTGCTCGTTCCTCCTTGCGTCCGATCCAGTCTTGCCAGTTGCTCATCCCAACGCCCTTGCCCGAATGCCGTGACAGTGAAAAGTCCGGTTTCAACGCTTGCCTGCCCTTGTAACTTCACTGTCACATGACAAAGATAGGCGATGGCAACGCGACAACAGGCACAATCCGCAAATCAAGGGCTGGCGCCGAAAACAGGGCAGGATACAGCACGGGTGAGCGCGCGCTATTTCAATCGCGAGCTATCGTGGCTCAAGTTCAATCGTCGGGTGATAGAGGAAGCCGAAAATGCGGCGCATCCGTTGCTTGAGCGGGTGCGGTTCCTGTCGATTTCGGGAAGCAATCTCGATGAATTTTTCTCGGTGCGCGTTGCAGGCTTGCGCGGGCAGCAATCGCGCAAGGTCGAAGAAGTCTCGATCGATGGCATGAGCCCCACCGAGCAGCTGGTGGCAATCGCCGATGAAGCCGATGCGATCATTGCGCTTCAGCAGCAGCTCTGGCTCGAATTGAAAGACCTGCTCGCCGGGCAGGACATCGAGGTCGTCGATGAAACTGTGCTTGGCGAAGACGAGCGTGCAGAATTGATTGGCGTGTTCCGCGACCAGATTTTGCCCGTGCTCACGCCCCAGGCGCTCGATCCGGCGCACCCATTTCCGTTCATCCCCAATCAGGGGCTGAGCATGATCCTCGAAATGCTGCGCGAAGCCGATGGTGAGACCGTGCGCCAGCTGGTGATGCTGCCTTCTCGGCTGGCGCGCTTTATCCGGTTGCGCAGCGGGACAGGTCCGGTGCGCTTCATCGCGCTTGAAACGCTGGTGCGGATGTTCATGGGAGACATCTTTCCGGGCCATACGCTGACGGGATCGGGCACCTTCCGGATCATCCGCGACAGCGATATCGAGGTTGAGGAAGAAGCCGAGGATCTGGTCCGCTACTTCCGCTCCGCGATCAAGCGGCGGCGCCGCGGGCGGGTGATCTGGCTCGAGCTCGAACGCGGGCTGCCGGGTTCGCTCGAGGCGCTGATCCGCACCGAATTGGGCGGGCAAGAGACAGTGATTGCCGATACCGCCAGTTTTCTGGGCGTCTCCGATCTTGCGCAATTGGTAGATGAAGATGTGCCCGCGCTTAAGTTTACGCCCTACACGCCGCGCTTTCCCGAACGCATCGAGGAACATGATGGGGATTGTTTTGCCGCGATCCGGCAGAA
>JANOQL010000093.1:0-3293 GCA_031414835.1 Sphingomonadales bacterium
GCGGAAGCGGTTGAAGTTGGCGTTCAAACCCTGCTGCCCGCGTGTGAACACATTGGCGCGGAACACGCGCGCCGTGCCATCGAGCGAGCGAATTTGCCCGGTCAACAGGAAATCGAGATCGTCGCCTGGCTTGACCAGAACCTGCAACCGCGCGGCAAATTCGTCATAGCCTTCGAGCGCGTCCTTGGTCGTTCCCGATGGCAGGACATTGTCGATATAATCGTCCTGCTTTTGATACAACGCAGACATACGGACATTGACGCTTTCGCCGAGCGGCCCGCCGACAGCACCTTGTGCATTGACCGATTTGAAGCGGCCATACGACACACGGCCGTAGCCGCCGACTTCGTCCTTGGGCTTGACGCTATCGAACTTGACGATGCCCGCCGGCGTGTTCCGCCCGAACAACGTGCCTTGCGGCCCGCGCAGCACTTCGACACGTTCGAGATCGAAGATCGGGAAGCCCTTGAGGATCGGGTTTTCGAGAACGACATCGTCATAGACAAGGCTGACTGGCTGCGACGCGTTGAAATCGAAATCGGTATTGCCAAGGCCGCGAATGTAGAAGCGCGGGAAGGTTCGCCCGAACGAGCTTTCGATGAGGAGGCTCGGCACCCGGCCTGAAAGCCCGCGAACATCGACACCGCCCGACTGGATCGCGTCGAGCTTCTCACCGCCCAAAGCCGTGATCGAGATCGGCACATCCTGGAGGTTTTCTTCGCGGCGCTGCGCGGTCACGATAATGTCGGCAAGCCCTGCTTCGTCAGCAGCGGCGTCCTGCGCCATGGCGGGCATCGACACGCTTGCGAACAGCGCGGCAGTCAGGACAGGATAAAGTGTGGCACGCATCGGCGAATCCCCCATTCGATGTTGCAGATGCGAACCGGCATTAGACGCCACACATGGCGGGTCAACGCAGTTGCAGATCGCAACCTGTATTTGCACGCCGCACTGTGACACAAATGCTACGAATAGTCAGCCTGCCGCGCATCTCGCCCGAACTTGCTTTGCGGCAATGGCGTTGTCGTCGCCGATTTTTGCCCCTAGGCAGCGGCTGAAGAAACAGGGGTCGTGTGTGGTTGTGAAACTTTCGCGTTTGGCGCGCCACGATATGGTGGCCCGGTTGACCGCAAGCGATGCGTGCGCCGGTTGAGCTTCGCAACGGCCTTTGCCCAGATCGCGCTGGCGTGCGCCCAGCCCGCGCCTGCCACGGTGATCGATGCGCCACCGCCGGTCGTGCCGACGATTGTCCAAGAACCTCCGGTCGAGCCTGCACCTCCTCGCCCTGACCCCACAGCGGCACCCGCAACAGCGGTCGAGCATGCATCAGCCGCGTCGCCCGAGGAGATTCTGGTCACTGGCCGACAGTCGATCCCGGGCGATCCGCTTAATGAGGTCAACGCCGCATCCTATGACGTCGTTCAGGCCGCCGACCGCGCGGTCATAAGGCCTGTCGCCATGGGTTACCGCAAGATCGTGCCGAGGCAGGGGCGGCTTGGCGTGCGCAATTTCCTCTCAAACCTTGCCGAACCCGTGGTGTTTCTCAACTACGTCCTCCAACTGAAACTGGGCAAGGCAGCAGAGACAGCGGGACGATTTGCAATCAATTCGACTGTCGGTGTCGCGGGCGTGGTCGATGTGGCCAAACGCAAACCTTTCAATCTGCCCAAACGGCAAAACGGGTTTGCCAATACGCTGGGATATTACGGGGTAAAACCCGGCCCGTTCCTCTTCCTGCCAATTGTCGGGCCAACGACGATCCGCGATCTGTTCGGGCTGGGGATTGACCGGCTGGTGGTGCCTGTCGCAGTCGGAAAGCCGTTCAACCGGCCTTATTATGCAATCCCTGCCGGTATCCTGACCTCGCTCGATCAGCGCGCGGAGGCCGATGACAAGCTCGCCAAGCTCCATGACGAAACCGGCAATGCCTATGTGGCCACCCGCGATGAGTATCTGAAGCGGCGACAGGACGAGATCGACGCGTTGCGCGGCAGATCGAAAGACGGGCAAGCCCCGGTCGCCAGCCCCGACTAAGCACCGACCGCAATTCACGCGCCTTGCCGCACTGCACAAACGTCGCTATGCGCGCGGCCAACTTTGCTCCTTACCAATCGAGATTTTTCAATGAGCCTCCGCAACGTGGCGATCATCGCCCATGTCGATCATGGCAAAACCACGCTCGTCGATCAGCTGTTCCGCCAGTCGGGCACCTTCCGCGAAAATCAGCGCATCGAAGAACGCGCGATGGATTCGAACGACCTCGAAAAAGAACGCGGAATCACGATTCTGGCGAAGTGCACCAGCGTCGAATGGGACGATCATCACGGCACCAAGACGCGGATCAACATCGTCGATACGCCGGGCCACGCCGATTTCGGCGGAGAAGTCGAACGCATTCTGTCGATGGTCGATGGCGTGATCCTGCTCGTCGATGCGTCCGAAGGCGCGATGCCACAGACCAAGTTCGTGACGGGCAAGGCTTTGGCGCTCGGGCTGCGGCCGATCGTCGTCGTCAACAAGGTCGACCGGCCCGATGAGCGCATTCAGGAAGTTCTGGACGAAGTGTTCGATCTGTTCGTCAGCCTCGAAGCGACCGACGAGCAGCTCGATTTCCCCGTGCTCTACGCCTCGGGCCGCAACGGCTATGCCAATACCGACCATCATGCGCGTGAAGGCACGCTGGCGCCGTTGTTCCAGAAGATCGTTGATCACGTGCCGCCGCCTTCGGCCGATCCCGATGGCCCGTTCAAATTCCTTGTGACGCTGCTCGACCGCGACAATTTCCTCGGTCGCATCCTGACGGGCCTGATCTTCTCGGGCTCGGTCAAGACCAACCAGCAAATCCACGCGCTCGATAATGATGGTAAGATCGTCGAAACCGGCCGTGCGTCGAAAATCATGACCTTTCGCGGGCTCGAACGGGTTCCCGCCGATGAGGCCAATGCCGGTGACATCATCTCGCTCGCGGGCCTCACCGTTGCAACCGTGTCGAATACGATCTGTGATCCGAGCGTCACCGATCCGCTTCACGCGCAGGCGATCGATCCGCCGACGCTGTCGATGCGGTTCCTTGTCAACGATTCGCCGATGGCGGGCCGCGAAGGCAGCAAAGTGACCAGCCGGATGATCCGCGACCGGCTGTTCCGCGAAGCCGAATCGAACGTCGCCATCAAGGTGACCGAGGCGTCGGACCGCGACAGTTACGAAGTCGCCGGTCGCGGAGAGCTTCAGCTTGGCGTGCTCATCGAAACGATGCGCCGCGAAGGCTTCGAACTCGGCATCAGCCGCCCGCG
>JANOQL010000094.1:0-3000 GCA_031414835.1 Sphingomonadales bacterium
TGGCGATCATATTGCCGGTGGCCCTCCCGGATCGCCCGATGAGGATGGCGATCGGTTTGTCGAAATCTGGAACCTTGTGTTCATGCAGTTCGATCAGGGTGCAGACGGCGTGCGCACGTCGCTTCCGCGCCCGAGCATCGATACCGGCATGGGGCTCGAACGCATCGCGGCGGTGATGCAGGGGGTCCATGACAATTACGATACGGACACGTTCAAGGCGCTGATCGCGGCGTCGGGCGAGTTCAGCAAGACCAAAACGACAGGCCATATGCAGGCGAGCCACCGGGTGATCGCCGATCATCTGCGGACGTCAGGCTTTCTTGTTGCCGATGGCGTCCTGCCTGCGAACGAGGGGCGTGGCTATGTGTTGCGGCGGATCATGCGCCGCGCGATGCGGCACGCGCATTTGCTCGGCACAAGCGATCCGCTGATGCACCGGCTCGTCCCTGCGCTGGTGGCGGAAATGGGGGCAGCTTTTCCAGAACTGGTCCGCGCGCAGCCGTTGATCGAAGCGACGCTGCGGCAAGAAGAGACGCGTTTTCGGCAGACTCTGGCCAATGGATTGCGGCTGCTCGATGAGGCGACGACTGGAATGGTGGACGGCGCAACGCTTCCTGGCGAGACGGCGTTCAAGCTCTATGATACGTTCGGGTTCCCCTACGATCTGACCGAGGACGCGCTGCGCGCGCAGGGGCTAGGTGTCGATCGCGAGGGTTTCGATACCGCTATGGCAGCGCAAAAAGCGGCAGCGCGCGCGGCGTGGAAAGGCTCGGGCGAAACGGCGTCAGAAGAAGTCTGGTATGATGTTGCTGAAGAGTTTGGGGCCACGGAGTTTATTGGTTACGAATCCTTGACCGGAAATGCGAAGATTCTCGCCATCGTCGAAGATGGGAAACGGGTAACAGATGTTACAAGCCCGGCCAGCGCATATATCGTAACAAACCAAACGCCATTTTATGCTGAAAGCGGCGGCCAAATTGGCGATAAAGGGACTTGGCAGACGCAAAGCGGTGCACATGGACAAATCATGTTGACCGACAAACTTTTAGGAAAAGTTCACGCACATTTCGCGACTATTCGCGACGGCCAGCTTTCAGTAGGGGACGAAGTTCTTCTTGCTGTTTTTGCCGAACACCGCGATGCGATCCGCGCCAACCATTCGGCGACGCACTTACTCCACGCTGCGCTCCGCCACCGGCTCGGCAATCATGTGACGCAGAAGGGCAGTTTGGTTGCGGCTGATCGGTTCCGGTTCGATTTCTCGCACCCCTCTGCGTTGTCTCCCGAAGAACTCGCCGATGTCGAAGCGGAGGTGAACAGCCATATCCGCCACAATGCCGAAGTCTCAACACGGCTGATGACGCCCGACGATGCGATTGCAGCAGGCGCAATGGCGCTGTTCGGCGAGAAATATGGCGATGAAGTTCGCGTGCTTTCGATGGGGCGCGATGCCTGGTCGGTAGAGCTGTGCGGTGGCACCCACGTCCGCGCGACGGGCGATATCGGCCTTTTCAAAATCGTGTCTGAAGCTGCTGTTTCGAGCGGGGTTCGCCGCGTCGAGGCGCTGACAGGGGAGGCCGCGCGGCTGTGGCTGACCGAACGCGATGCCATCGTCCGGAGTATCGCGGCCAGCTTCAAGACCAGCCCCGAAGATGTGCCTGCGCGCGTTGCGGCGCTGGTCGAGGATCGGAAGCGATTGGAGCGCGAACTCGCCGACGCGAAAAAGGCACTGGCGACAGGTGGTGGTATGGCCTTGCCGGCGTCCGAAGACCTTGGCGGCATGTCGTTTTCGGGCAGGGTGCTTGAGGGGATCGATCCAAAGCAGCTCCGCGGCCTGATCGACGATGCAAAAGCGCAACTGGGCGAAGGTGTGGCGGCGGTCGTGACAGTCAACGAGGGCAGGGCATCTGTGGCAGTAGGTGTGACTCCTGCACTGATCGATCGGATCAGCGCCGTCGATCTCGTCAAAGTGGCCGTGACGGCGCTTGGCGGACAGGGTGGCGGTGGCCGCCCCGATATGGCGCAGGGCGGCGGGCCCGATGGGTCGCAAGCCGAAGCGGCAATCGTTGCAATCAGGTCTGCTCTGTCGAACTGAGCTTGAGCGGGCCAAGCCGCGGCGCATCATCCATTTTTGCTGCCGCCTTGATTTCCGCCCGCAGCTCATCGCGCTTTTCGTGGATCGATGCGATCACCGGCCCCATTGCGACGCCAAGATCGACGAGCACTGCTTCTGACAATTGCAATGAGCTTTCGAGCGTCTCGGGAACGGCATCGGTCGCGCCGGCGCGATAGAGTTCGGCGGCGTGGTCGGTATCACGCGCGCGCGCGACCAGCGTCAGTTCAGGGAAGCGCCGGCGAAGTTCGCGGGTCAGCCGGATCGTCTGAACCGGATCGTCCATCGTCAGCACGATCGCTTCGGCCAGATCGGGGCGCAACCGATCGAGCCGCGCCTGGCGCCCGGCATCGCCGAAGCGCACCGGTTTTCCTTCGCGCCGCGCCAGTGTCACGATGTCCACATCGGCTTCCAGCACGATATACGGCCGATCGTGTGCCTCAAGCATTGCTGCAACCAGCCTCCCCACCCGGCCATAGCCGATCAGGATCGTGCCCGGCCCCGTCGGTGAGACGTCGTCACGTTCAAGATCGCCCTGACGCCATTCGATCCTCCGCGCCGCTTCATGACCGAGCCGCGCGAGAAGCGGCGTTACGGTGAGGCCTATTGCTGTAACGACGGTCCAAAATGCCAGCGTGTTCGGCGCGATCAGCTGCGCGGTTCCAGCGGCCCCGAGAACGATCAGTGTTGTTTCGGACGGACTGGCCATGAGAACGCCAGTTTCTGCTGCGACCCCATCGGGCACGCGTCCGATACGCAGGAGCGTGGTCGTCACCAGCGCCTTGATCGCAATGACGCCGCCAACCGCGCCAAGGATCTGCGGCCATTGTGCGGCCACGAGCGCGAAATCGACACTCATGCCAATGCTGATCAGAAACACCCCCAGC
>JANOQL010000095.1:0-2220 GCA_031414835.1 Sphingomonadales bacterium
CACGCAGAGGGCGCAAAGGTCGCAGAGGGATCGAATGCGTCCCGAACCACCCCCCGCGCCTCCGCGCCTCCGCGTGAATTTTTGCCTGCCTCCGGCGCGAAGGTTTGCGTATGACCTATACCGAATGGTTCCAGGCCAACCTCGGCTATGGCACGGGCTGGGTGCTGGCCACGCTGACGCTGATCCTGATGATCGCGCTGCCTGTGATGCTTGCGGTCGCGATGCTGATTTATGCCGATCGCAAGATCTGGGCGGCGATTGCGTTGCGGCGCGGGCCCAATGTGGTGGGGCCGCTTGGGCTGCTCCAGTCGTTTGCCGATGGCCTCAAGGTGTTCCTGCAGGAAACGATCATCCCGTCGAGCGCCAACCGCGGGCTGTTTCTGATCGCGCCGATCATCACCTTTTCGGTCGCGCTGATCGTCTGGGCAGTAATCCCGTTCAGCGCGAGCATGGTGCTCGCGAACATCAATGTCGGGCTGCTTTACGTCCTAGCAGCGTCGAGCCTTGGCGTTTACGGCGTGATCATTTCGGGCTGGGCGTCGAATTCGAAATACCCCTTCTACTCGGCGCTACGTGCGGCAGCGCAGATGGTGAGTTATGAGGTCAGCATCGGGTTCGTGCTGATTTCGGTCGTGCTGTTTGCCGGATCGTTCAACCTGTCTGAAATCGTCGAGGGGCAGCGCGGGCATGTGTTCGGCATTTTGAACGGCTATGGGTTCAACCCGCTGCTGTTCCCGATGGCGGTGGTGTTCCTGATCTCCGCACTCGCCGAAACCGCGCGCGCGCCGTTCGATCTGACCGAGGCGGAGAGCGAGCTCGTCGCGGGGTTCCAGACCGAATATTCGTCGATGGCGTTCGCGATGTTCTGGCTCGGCGAATATGCCAATGTGATCCTGATGTGCGCGCTGAACGCGATCCTGTTCTGGGGCGGATACCTGCCGCCAATCGACTGGGCGCCGCTTTATGCCGTGCCGGGGATTTTGTGGCTGTTCGCCAAAATCCTCGTGTTCTTTTTCATCTTCAGCTGGATCAAGGCGACCGTCCCGCGCTTCCGCTATGATCAGCTGATGCGGCTGGGGTGGAAGATTTTCCTGCCGCTGAGCCTGTTCTGGGTGTTCCTGGTGAGCGGGTATCTGATGCTGACGAGGTATGGGCCACAGGCGGACGCTGAGATTGCCGCTTATGGCGCGCGAATTGGGCAGCCAGTCGCAGCGCTGCGAAACTGTCTTGGTGTATACGCGGACGAGCCGGTTAAGACCATTTTTCGATTAAAACGTGAATGGCGGGCAGGACATTCGGGGCCACCGATCTGGTCCATCGAATGGCCAGGCGTTCATATCGGTCAGGTCCAAGAACTTCCTGTTGGAAGTGAAAAGTCCGAACCGACAACGCGGTTGGCTTGGAACAATCTTGACGGGTCCAAGGTCGAAGGGCGCTTTTATTGGGTTGATGAGGAAAAGCCGGGCAACGATGCTGCAATTCTTATAGGGCTTCCCAAGGAATACGCGCCTTGGGCTATCTGTCGTGAACCGGGCGATGAGAATACCATTTATAACTGAGATGAACTTACAATGACAACCAACAGTCACTTAACTACTCATTCCGACTTCGTCATTGCGAGCGAAGCGTGGCAATCCAGTGCGCTGTTCGGGCAGTCTGGATTGCCGCGTCGCTTCGCTCCTCGCAATGACGGGGGTGACGTCTGTAATGACGGGGCGGGGGTGTCAGCATGAGTTACGTCACCCACCTCATCAAATCCTTCACGCTGTGGGAGTTTCTCAAGGCGCACTGGCTGACGTTGAAATATCTCTTCAAGGCGAAGGCGACGATCAATTATCCTTACGAAAAGAACCCGATCTCGCCGCGGTTCCGTGGGGAGCATGTGCTGCGCCGCTATCCCAATGGCGAGGAACGGTGCATCGCGTGCAAGCTGTGCGAAGCGGTCTGCCCCGCGCAGGCGATCACGATCGAGAGCGAACCGCGAGATGACGGATCGCGGCGCACGACGCGGTATGACATCGACATGACCAAGTGCATCTATTGCGGTTTCTGCCAGGAGGCATGCCCGGTCGATGCGATCGTCGAGGGGCCGAACTTCGAGTATGCCACCGAAACGCGCGAGGAATTGCTCTACGACAAGGCGAAGCTGCTGGCGAACGGTGACAAATGGGAACGCACCATCGCTGCGAACCTTGCCGCCGATGCCCCGTATCGCTAGGG
>JANOQL010000096.1:0-2011 GCA_031414835.1 Sphingomonadales bacterium
GCCCGGCTAACAGCTGCCCGACCTCAATGACACGAAGGCCGCCCAGCGCACTCATTCGCTGACCAGTGCGCTCTGCCACACGGGCTGGATTGGCGCAGGCAGGCCTGTCTGGCGCACACATTCTGTTCTCAAGTCATCGACCGAAGGCCCATAGTTGAACAGCGCTAACGGTCTACGCTGGTCTTGCATCGACAAACGGAGCGAGCCGGTTGCGTTAGCGTCTATTTGCCCATCAGAGCTCATCACCACGCCATAACTTAGCGCACCTTTCGGGGTCAGAAGCCCCTGACGTACTTCCTTGCCGACAAGTGCCGGGTCTCGTTCAAGGGGATCGCCCCAACCGCCGCCGCCCCATGTGATGAAATGAAGCTGGTCATCTGTGTCGACCGATATATTTTCCATTTTGTTGCCAATAACGATCTTGGTGCCATCGCCCTTTTCAAGGATTTTGGTCGCCCGTTGGCCAGGCTCCCCACCATTGACGCCCCAAGGCGGGACGAACCAGCGATCGTCATGAATCGATACCGTGCCGGGACTAAGAAAGCGGTACGTCATATGAATGCCGTTGCCGCCGCGATGCAATCCTGCACCGCCGCTATCGGGCTCGGTCGAATAGCGTTCAATCATCAGCGGGAAATAGCGTTCGAGAAACTCGTTCGGAACGTTGGTAAAGCCCGGCCAGAGCGAGTGGCCGTCGGGGCCATCGCCGAGTGGTCGTCCAGGAATGCCACCAAAGCCGATCTGGAAAAGCTGGAACCATTCGCCTTCTTTGCCTGGACGATTGTCATTGCCTGAATAAAAAAGGTGAGGGGATGAGCTGAACCCTGCTGCGTTGAGAAACTCGGGCGTTTTTTGGCCAAGCAAACCGCCGAGAATATCGAAAATACGCCCAAGCGCATGGGTCCGACCCGAAAGCGCCGCCGGAAATTTGGGCTTTAGCAATGATCCTTCAGGAATACGAACATCGATCAGATCATAGAAACCGTCATTGAACAAGATTTGAGGGTCGAAGACCATGATCATGTAGATGCCAAAAAACATCTTGAACATGTTTTCGTTCAGGTAAAAATTGATCGAAGCCTGGCTTTGCGGATCGGTGCCTGCGAAATCGAGGACGACTTTTTCGCCTTCGCGCCACATGGTGCATTTGATTATATAGGGCCCAAATCCGACGCCATCGTCGCAAATATAATCTTCGAAGCTGACAGGCTCATCGCCAATCGCGACGCCTATCAATTGTTTCATCGCGCGGTGGTTGCGTGCCAGCAGTTCCTGTGTCGCCGCGACGTAAATGTCATCACCGAACCGACCGGCCATTTCGATGACACGGCGCGCGGCAACTCTGCACGACGCAATGAGGGCATTGAGATCGGCCTGGCACCAGTCGGGCTTGCGCGTCTGATGCATCACGAGCTTCATCAGGTCCTCGTTATATTCGCCCTTGCGCCAGATTTTGACAGGAGGAATCCGCACGCCCTCTTCGAAGATCGACCGCGCGTCGATCGGCATCGAACCTACAACCTTGCCGCCGATATCGGACTGGTGGCCGAACATCGAGGTGTAGGCGATCAGGCGACCATCCTTGAAGACCGGCAATAACACCAGCCAGTCGTTGGAGTGGCTGACGGCACCTGCACATGAATAGGGATCGGAGAGAAAGATCATGTCTCCGTCCTCAAGCGTGCCATCGAAATTATCGAGAAAGCCGCCAATGAAACTACCGAACTGGCCGACAATCATACGGCCCTTGTGATCGGCGATCAGTGGAAACGCATCGCCTTGTTCGCGGATGCCGGGCGACATGGCGGTGCGCACAAGCGTTGCGTCCATTTCGATCCGTGCGTTGCGAAGTGCGTTTTCGATGATGTCGAGGGTAACAGGATCGATGGCTTTGCTGACGAAGGGAAGAGGGTTTGTCTCTATGATCCGCGCGGGCATGTTGGTTGCTCCCTCAAGCCAGATTGATCAGGATGTTGCCGACAGCATCGACAATCGCGACGCATCCGGTTTC
>JANOQL010000097.1:0-15894 GCA_031414835.1 Sphingomonadales bacterium
GACACGATTGATGAGGCGAAGCTCTTGTCGAACAGGTTCTTGACCGTCGCGATCACTTTCCAGCGATCATCTGGATCGGCCAGCGCCGCTGTCACATCGACAATCGCATAGCCATCGACCGTAGCGCCTCGCCGGACCGCGAGCACTGGGCTGAGTTCATAGATCTGGTCGGACTGAAGCGCCACCTGGCTGCCGAGCTCGATATTGGCAAAGCCGCCAGTTTCGATCGTCCAGTCTGCCCCCAACGCCATTTTCCACTTGGGCGCGTTCGCAAGCGGGGTGCCCTTGGTTATCACCTGAGCGGGATTGCCACCCGGCGGCAGACGGAAGTTATCAACCTGCGCATCGGTGTAAGCCAGCCCGCCGCTGACGGTGAAGTTCCGCGCCGGACGCAACAGGAAATCGAGCTCGAATCCTTTGGTCGAAACCGAACCCGCATTGGTCAGCCGCGACACGACTTGCCCTGCGACGATATCGGGATTGTTCGCCTGATACCCTGTATATTTTGCGTAAAACAACGCAGCGTTGATCGTTGCCATTCCGAACTGGGTTTTCAGCCCGGCTTCGTAAGCATCGACATTTTCTTCATCAATCAGACCGGTGCCAACCGTTCCCAGATTGAAGAAGATGTTATATGCCGGACCCTTATAGCCACGCGTAAAGCTGGCATAACCCGTCACATCGTCGCTGAAATCATATTGCAGAGCTGCCTTGCCCGACAGATTGTTGTTCGAATTGCGCGTGGTGAACGGAATGCCGTTCGACGGACCTGCGATAAATCCGCCAGCCGGGTTGACCTGCCCATTGTTGAACACACCGGCATCGAAATTCGGGTTGATCCCCGGCCCCGCCAGCGTTGTGCGGCGGATGTGATACACGTTCAGCTTGTCGTTGGTGTAGCGCAGCCCGCCGATGAAGCGGAAGCTGTCGGTAATGTTGATCGTCATCTGGCCGAATGCTGACATATTCTTGAACACCGAACCGAAATCGGCAGAGCCGAACGGTTGCGTAATCGTCGATGCGCCGGGCACCGTTGAACAGGGCGTGAGCCCGGGAACGACCGGCGCCAGCGTCGATGCCGAACAGGTGATGACCGAGCGTGAAAACGTCCGGTCCGAGTCGGCGCGCGAGTAATACAGCCCGCCCACATATTCGATCGTCTGACCAACGGGCGATGTAATCCGCAGTTCCTGCGTGAGGGTATCCGATTTTTGCGGACCGACATCATGAAGCTGATTCAGCCCCACATAGGGCCGGTCGAGCCAGTCACCGTCACGAATTTCAGTGTTGTCCCATACGCGATAGCTGGTGATCGACGTCAGAACATGATCGCCAAGCTCGATATCGGCCTGAAGCGATCCACCATAGGCCTTTTCCTTGGTGCGCGTGGTCAGGTTCTGCGCGACGCGGCGAGTGCTGTCGCCAGCGATGCCGGTGCCTGCCAAAGCGAGTGCGGCGGCATTGGTGGGTGTCGTGCCAATGATTTCGGCACAGCAATCGTCGTTCGCCTTGCGATAATCGCCACGCAGCGTGAGCGTGATGGCGTCGGACACATCGGCCTCTATCACCCCGCGCACACCGTAATGCTTGTAGCCGTTGACACGGTTGCCCGTCGTGATGTTGCGGATGTTGCCATCATACTCGCTGTAATATCCGGTAACACGCGACCGCAGATTCTCCCCAAGCGGCGCGTTCAGCGTCACTCGACCGCGATACTCGCTCTTCGAAAAGAACGACGCTTCTGCGGTGCCTTCGAATTCATCGGTCGGACGCTTGGTTACGATGCTGACGACGCCGGCAGACGCGTTCTTGCCGAACAAAGTTCCCTGCGGGCCGCGCAGCACTTCGATCCGTTCGACATCGAACAAATCGGTAAAGCCTTCGCCCGCGCGGCTCAGCACCACGCCATCAAGGACAGCAGCGACCGATGGTTCGGCAGCAATCGAGAAATTGATCGTGCCGACGCCGCGCAGGAACAGCGCCTGATTGAGCGTCGTGCCCGATTTGCGAAAGTTTAAACTGGGAACGAGATATTGCGCATTTTCGAGGCTGATCCCGCCATTGTCAGCAATCGCATCGCCCCCGATGACAGAAACGGCGAGCGGGATGTCCTGCAAATTCTCTTCGCGTTTTTGCGCGGTGACAACGATTTCGCCTGCCTCGGCGCCATCATCTTCAGCCGCTTCCTGGGCAAATGCAGGCATGGCCACGGCAATCGCCAACAGGCTTGCCATCGTAATTGTGGTGATTTTCATCGCTATCCTCCCTTGCCGGGGTTCGAACCCCGGTCGAAAAATCCTGTCTGACATCGCTGTCACAAATTCGAAACTAACACAAAGCGATTGGCGATGGAAGCGGCGTTGTGCGCCACCGATGCGATCAACCGAAACCGAGTTCGCTCATCTCGACGACGCGCTTCTCGCGGGCACTGATTTCTGCTGCGGTGCCGATCGCGACTGCCATCAAACCGTCCCGTGCGGTTACCTCGACCTGCCCTTCGCCACGCACGGCGGCAGCGAACTTCACATGCTCATAGTAAGTCGAGCCATGGTGATGCCCTGCTGCAAGAACCGCCGGGTCAACCTCTACATGGCTGCGCTCGACCGCCTTGGGCTTCATGAAACCTGTGCGCGGCGAAAACACCAGATCGCCCGCCGGAATCAGGCAATCAAGTCGCGCTTTATCGCCGACCGCCGTCAGTTCCTCCTGATTCTCTGCGCCTTCTGCAAACATCGACAGATCGAGCATTGCGCGGACACCATTGGCGAAATCGACCGTCGTATAGCTGTTATCGATGATGTCGGGCGTGCGCCCATCATATCGTTCGTCGAGATGATTGACGTCGATCGCACCCGAACAATAGACGCGCACCGCCTCGCTCTGCACGATCAGCCGCATCAGATCGAAGAAATGGCAGCATTTTTCGACCATAGTGCCGCCGCTGTTTTCGGCAAACCGGTTCCAGTCGCCGACTTTGCGCAAGAACGGAAAGCGGTGTTCGCGCATCGACAGCATCCGCAAGCTGCCGATCCGCTGGTCATGGATCTGGCGGATAAACTCGGCGGCAGGCGGCATGTAGCGATATTCCATCGCGGTCCAGAAAATGCCGCGTGACGCTTCGGCGCGCTCGACGATCCAGCGTGCGTCAGAAATCGTCGTTGCCAACGGTTTTTCACACAGGATGTTCAATCCGGCATCGAACAGCGGCTCGAGAACGGCACGATGCGTGTGGTTGGGGCTCGCGACGATCACTGCATCGAGCCCGCCTGCCACTGCCAGTTCGGCAGCCGTGCCGTAAACCCGGACCGACTCTCCACCGGCACCCAGCGATGCCTTGGTCTTCGCGATGCAATCTGCCACCGGCTCAGCAATCGCGACGACCTCGGCACCGGGAATCAGCTTGAGATTGGCGATATGTTCCTGCGCGATCATCCCGCAGCCGACGATCCCATACCGTATTTTGCTTCCCATTGCGTCCGTCCTGTGCATTATGACAGCGATGTCTGAAATCACCCTTTCGCCCGAATCGCGTCCACTCGGCAAGAGCGGATTGCATGTCAGCCCCATCGCATGGGGGATGTGGCGCTTTGCAGGGGACGATGTCAAAGCCGCGCGTGAGCGCGTCGAGGCAGCATTTGACGCCGGAATCACGCTGTTCGATACCGCCGATATTTACGGACCGGACAATGGCGAACCATTCGGGGCAGCCGAAATGTTGCTCGGTCGCGTCTTCGCCGAAGCGCCGTCGCTGCGGCAGAACATGGTGCTCGCATCGAAGGGCGGCATCTGGATCGGCACGCCCTATGATTCGAGCGCAGCGTATATGACATCGGCGATCGACGCGTCGCTTACGCGGCTCGGCGTCGATCATATTGATCTGTGGCAAATCCACCGCCCCGACATATTGACGCACCCGCACGAACTCGCCGCAACGCTCGAAGCGGCAAAAGCTGCGGGCAAGATCGGTGCCATCGGGGTTTCGAACTTCACCATTGCTCAGACGCACGCGCTGATGCGCTATCTCGATACACCGCTGACGAGCATCCAGCCCGAATTGTCGGCGCTTGCGCTTGCACCCATTGAAGATGGCAGCCTCGATATGGCGATGGCCGATGACCTCGCAGTGCTCGCCTGGTCGCCATTGGGGCAAGGGCGGATCGCAGCCCCCGTCACCGAACGCGAACTCGCGGTGGCCGAAGCCTTGCAGAAAGTCGCGACTGAATTCGAAGTCAGCCGTGCCGCCGCCGCCTACAGCTGGATCATGGCGCACCCTGCCCGCCCGATCCCGATCATCGGATCGCAACAGCCCACGCGGATCGCCGAAGCCGCCGATGCCTTCAAGGTGACGTGGACGCGTACCAGATGGTACGAAGTTCTCGTCGCCGCACGTGGGGAGCCGCTGCCGTGACGGGGGCCGTCAGCGGTCAATGCGAAGTCAGCTGGTTTTCGGCACTCTGCGACGATGATTATGAATTTCTCGGCGTGCCAGACCCGATGCTGGCATCAAGCTGGGAGCATTGCCGCAACATTGTGATGTCTGCCGAAGCAGGCGGGTTCGACAATATCCTGCTGCCGTCAGGCTATGCGCTCGGCATCGATACAACCGCATTTGCCTCAGCTATTGCCGCACTGACTCATCGCATCCGCTTGTTGATGGCTGTCCGCATCGGCGAAAGCTGGCCGCCTCAGCTTGCGCGCCAGATCGCGACGCTTGACCGCATTTCAGGTGGCCGGATCACGATCAACATCATCTCGTCCGATCTCCCCGGCGAAAGCCTTGACAGCGAACCGCGCTACCGCCGCACGGTCGAGGCAATGGCAATCCTCAAGACGATGCTCAATGGGCAGCCGCTCGATCATGAGGGTGAGTTCTGGAACCTGAAGCTCAACCCACCGCGCGTTACGACGGTCAGCGGAAAATGCCCGCCGCTTTACTTCGGTGGCCTTTCGCCTGCCGCGCGCGATGCTGCCGCCAAGGGCTGTGACGTGTTCCTGATGTGGCCCGACACGATGCCTAACGTCCGCGCGATCATCGCCGACATGAAGCAACGGGCCGCAGGCTATGGCCGCACGCTGAAGTATGGTTATCGCGTCCACGTCGTCGTCCGCGAAACCGAAGCCGAAGCGCGCGCTGCCGCCGACCGGTTGCTGTCGAAACTCGATGCGGCGACCGGAGCCGAAATCCGCTCAAAATCGCTCGACAGCCAATCAGCAGGCGTCGCAGCACAGGCCGCCTTGCGCGAAAACGCGTCGAACGATGGCTATGCCGAGGACAATCTCTGGACCGGCATCGGTCGCGCGCGATCGGGATGCGGTGCCGCCATCGTTGGCGATCCCGATCAAGTCCTCGCCAAACTCCGCGCCTATCAGGCCGAAGGGATCGAAGCCTTCATCCTGTCAGGCTACCCCCACAAAGCCGAATGCGACCTCTTTGCGCGGCATGTGCTGCCAAGGATGGAGCATGGCTCGCTGACCCTCGACGCGTAGCGCACGGCTGTCGATCCTAGCCGATGGCAAGGACAACCGCAGTCAGCACGATGAGCATAAAAATGACACCGCCGCCTAGCGCGAGATAAATCGACGGATTGACGTCAAACGTTGCCCGCGCCTGTTCGCCGATCCGGCTGATCAGTTGCGGCCAAGTGTAGCTGACAAAATCGCCTTGGCTCATGATATTGATGAGCCGCCCCTCATCATCAACGACAGGCAGGTGCCGGAACCGTTCATTCGACATTTGCTGCAACCAGCCGAGCAGTTCATCGTCTTTCTGCGCCATTTTCAGCTCGCGCGTCATAATCTCTTCAAGCCGCGTGGCGTTGGGATCGAGCGACCGATTGAGCAAACGCCGCATGAAATCGCGCTCGCTGACAATACCGACCGGGCGGCGATCTGGATCAACGATGACCACTGCGCCATAGTTGCGTTCACTCATTGCGCGAACAGCATCGATCACCAAATCATCTGGTGCAAAGGTCATGACAGCCGATTTGCTTTTGAACTCGGGACGGTCCTGGATCTGCATGGGTCTATCCTTTTGCCGGGGGCGAAGTTTGGTCGCGCAGACGACCGACGTCCGCATGTCCTGCAATCCTGACGAGTTTGCTCCAAATCCGGCGGCGCAATGGCTTTAACAGCAAGACGAACAAATTTGTGAGGAACGCTGGAATGCCGAGGAAGGACGCCCACCAGCTGCCGCCACCGCCAAACGCTACAAGCAGAACGACGGCTATCGACGGGGCAAACAAAAGATTGATGAAAGCAAAGGCCTTCGTTGCAACGATCAGATTTTTGAACAAGGCAATGGTGTTCCGACATCAGATTGGAAATCGCCGGGTAAAAGCGCGCTTCGCTTAACCCCGCTGACCAAAATGCAGTTATTGCGAAAAATTGCCGCAGCCCACTGCCAGGGTGTCAGGTGCGCCGTGATATACAGTCTATTGAAAAAACCAAGCGCGAATGTCTGCCATCCCGCGCCTCCGGCCTCTCATGAAAATCCAGCGTTGCGCACTACACCAAACTCACCCGCCCGCCGGCATGGCGTTCGATCCGGGTGCCGAGTTCCAACTCCAGCAACACGGTCTGCACCGTCGCAGGTGGCAGGCCCGACTGGCGGATCAGCTCATCGACGGAAACCGGCGCGTGGCTCAGCATCCCGATCACCTTGACCCGGTCTAAGTCGCTGGCGTCAGCTGAAATGCGTTGGGGGCGGAAATCGCTGCTGCCCGAACCCAGTGCGCGACCAGCGATAGGGCGGATCGTTTCGAGCACGTCGGCGGCCGACTGGATCAGCGTTGCGCCGTCGCGGATCAGCTGGTTGCAACCCTGCGCACGCGGATCGAGCGGTGAACCGGGGACGGCCATCACCTCTCGTCCCGCCTCGCCTGCCAGCCGCGCAGTGATCAACGATCCCGACTTGGGCGCGGCCTCGACCACCACTGTGCCGAGCGACATCCCGGCAATGATCCGGTTGCGATACGGGAAATGCCGCGCGAGCGGTTCGCGCCCCGGCGGCTGTTCGGCGATCAACAGTCCGCGGGTCGCAATCTCTTCCTGCAAGCCTGCATTTTCAGGTGGGTAGGCGATGTCGATCCCGCTGGCGATAACGGCAACCGTTCCGCCATCCAGAGCGCCGACATGCGCGCCGGTATCGATGCCACGTGCGAGGCCAGAAACGACCGCAATGCCTTCACTGGCCAGTTCATGTGCCAGCCCGCGGGCAAAGCGGATCGCAGCCGCAGACGCATTGCGCGCGCCGACGATGCCGATGGCGGGCCTTTCAAGCAGTCGCAGATCGCCGCGCACGATCAGCGCGGGCGGTGCGGTATCGAGCTCGGCGAGCGTGGCAGGATACAGTCCTTGTCCAAGAAACAGATACCGTGCGCCGAGCTTTTCGACCGCCGCAATTTCGCGTTCGATGTCCCCCAGCGCGGCAATTTGCGGCGCTTTTCCTCCACCGCGCGATGCCAATTGCGGGATCGCGTCGAGCGCAGCTGCCGCCGTTCCGAAACGCTGCATCAGCTGGAAATAGGTAACAGGGCCAATATTGGCCGAACGGATCAGCCGCAGCCTGTCGAGCCTGTCGCGCGCAGCATCATTCACGATCTGGAGGCGCCCACCTTCGGCTCGTTGCCTTCGATCAAACGGCCAATATTGTCGCGGTGTCGCCACACCACAAGCACGCCGAGCGCCAGCAGTGCGTAGGCAATCCGCTGATCGATCAGCATCACTGCAACAATCGGCGTTCCGATCGCGGCTGCCATACCACCAACCGATGAAATCCGCGTTGCCGCAAGCGCTCCGAGCCACAACACGGCATAAATCATGCCAAGAATCCAGCTGAGCGCCAGCGTGACCCCCATCAGCGTGGCAACACCTTTACCTCCGCGAAACCCGATCCATACCGGCCAGATATGCCCGAACATCGCCCCTGCGGCCGCCCAGAGTTCGAACCCCGGCAGCCACAATCGCGCAAGGCACACCGCCACTGCGCCCTTGGCGAGATCGAGCAGCAAAGTTGCCGCTGCCAAACCCTTGCGCCCGGTTCGCAAAACATTGGTCGCACCGATGTTGCCCGATCCGACATCGCGCAAATTGCCTGCGCCGCCTGCCCAGGTCAGGATCATCCCGAACGGCACCGACCCGCACAGATAGCCAAGGCCTATCGCCAAAGCCGGACTTATCCAATCGGTCATTCAGCCACTCTCCTGTTGCTAATTGCTAGGCGGCTAGCGCCAAAGAGGCAAGCGCACTTGCCCCGTTTGCACGGCTTGGCCATGGCGATGCGATGCACGAAAATCGCCCAATCCTTGTGTTCGATTCGGGTGTTGGCGGGTTATCGATCCTGCCTGCGATCACGGCGTTGCTGCCCGATGCGCCGATTGTGTATGCAGCGGATAACGCCGGCCATCCTTATGGCCCCAAATCCGAAGCCGAAATCGCCGCGCGCGTCCCTGCCCTGCTCGGGCGATTGTCCGAACGATACCGTCCGTGCATCATCGTCATCGCGTGCAACACGGCAGCGACGATTGCGCTTGCCCATGTGCGTGCGGCGCTCGATCTGCCCATCGTCGGCACGGTTCCTGCGATCAAGCCTGCTGCGCTGGCGAGCAAAAGCCGCGTGATCGGCGTTCTGGGAACAGCGGCCACGATCCGCCAGCCTTATGTCGACCGGCTGGTGGAATCGTTTGCGACCGATTGCGTCGTCTTGCGGCAGGGCAGCGCACGGCTGGTTGAAATCGCCGAAGCCAAATTGCGGGGGGCTTTGCCTGAGCCTGCCGGAATCGCAGTTGAAATCGCACCGCTGCTCACATCACCCGATGGTGCGCGCATGGATCAACTCGTGCTGGCCTGCACACATTTCCCGTTGCTGCGCGATGAGATCGGCGCGGCTCTCCCCGGCGTTGCACTCGTCGATGGCGCCGCAGGAATTGCCCGACGAACAGCGTTTCTGCTCGCTGGCCGCACTTGGGTGGGCCAGCCCGTCCACCGCGCCGTGTTCACGCGCGATGCCGACGATATCAAGCCCCTTCGCCCTGCGCTCGACGCACGGGGACTTTCTGCTCTCGATATTCTTTAGGAGGCCGATCATGCCGCTTTCCGACGATCAGTTGCTCGAACGCTTTAACGCCCGCGTCCCGCCAACAGGCCAGTTGTTCGGAACGCGCACGCTCGAACTCGATAGCAAGGCAGGCCGGGTGCGGATGTCCTTCGAAATCGATGGCCGCTTTTGCAACCCGCGCGGCACGGTGCAGGGCGGGATCGTGACGGCGTTGCTAGACGATTGCGCTGCAACCGCCGGAATCGTGGCACTGGGAGAGGCCGGGTTCATCGCCAGCCTCGAACTCAAGACCAGCTTTTTTGCTGCCGCTAAGCCGGGGACGCTTTATGCGGAAGGGCGCTGCCTCAAGATGGGCCGGTCGTCATGTTTTCTCGAAGCCGATCTGACCGATCCTGATGGCAAATTGCTCGCCCGGATGACGTCGACGGCGATCCCCATCCGCAGCAAACAAGCTCCGACGCTTGTGCCAGCACGCTGAATGCTACGCCGTCACCAGTAACACGCGATTTAAGACCGCCAATCCGATAGTCATCACTCCCAGGCCAATCGACAAGTGCCAACGCAGCTGGAGCCAGCCGATCGGGAGTGCGATCTTTTTGGCAATCATGGTGTCAACTCGCGGTGAAACGATCAGCCCGACCCCGACGACAAAGAGCGAATATGCCAACCCGCTTGCGCCCAGAGCGACTGGGGCCAAGCTCAACATGGCAACAAGACTCGGGGTGACCGCGAGCGCAAGCGTCCACCGCGGTGCGGCATCCGCCAACAGAGCATAGCCCCACCACACCCCGCCAAGAAAGCTGAAGATCAGCGCCGCATACGCCCAGCCGATGATCGCGAGAACCTGCACAAAGGCCGTCTCGTTGTAGAATAGCGAGGCGCAGACCAGACCCAATTGTGGAAGAAGGCCGGCATAACCAAGTGCCCGCGCCATGGGCGGCATGACGCGATCAGGCATCGACGAGTGCGCTTTCGGTTTCTTCGATCCAGCCGCCGCCAAGCACGCGATCGCCATCGTAAAGCACAGCGGCCTGCCCCGGCGCGACGCCATATTCTTCGCCCTCGAAGCGCAGCCAGTCACCTTCGATCCGCGCGGGAACGGGCTTAGCGAGCGAACGGACCTTCGCCAGAACGCTTCGTCCATTGGCTTGAGCGAGCCAGTTGCATTCGGACAATCGCGCCGCGCTCACCGCCAATGCACGTTTCGGGCCGACCACCACTGCTTGCGTTTCGGGTTCGAGCCTGATGACATAAAGCGGCTCGGCCTGTCCGCCAATATCGAGGCCGCGTCTTTGGCCAACGGTGTAGTGTATCAGCCCTTTGTGCCGCCCAATCTCACGGCCCGCCATATCGATAATCGCGCCATCGGTTTCCGCCTCAGGCCTGATCTTGCGGACGATCGCCGCATAATCCCCATCGGGAACGAAGCAGATATCCTGACTGTCGGGTTTAGCCGCGACGCCCAGCCCCAGTTCGGCGGCGATCGCGCGCACATCGGCCTTGGGCATCCCGCCCAGCGGAAAGCGCAGATAATCGAGCTGGGCCTGCGTTGTGGCGAAAAGGAAATAGCTCTGATCGCGCGCAGGATCGACAGCGCGATGGAGTTCGGGTCCATCTGCCCCCAACACTCGCCGCACATAATGCCCTGTCGCGAGGCAATCGGCACCGAGATCGCGCGCGAGCCTGAATAGGTCGGTGAACTTCACCCCCATGTTGCACCGCACGCAGGGGATCGGCGTGCGGCCACGCAGATATTCATCGGCGAAACCTTCGATCACGCTGTCGCGGAACCGGCTTTCATGATCGAACACATAATGCGCGATTCCCAACCGATCGCAGACGGCACGCGCATCGCGAATATCCTGCCCTGCGCAACAGGCGCCAGCCCGTTTCACCGCAGCGCCATGATCGTAGAGCTGGAGCGTTATGCCGATCGTTTCTGCGCCCGTTCGCGCGGCAAGTGCAGCGACGACCGACGAATCGACCCCGCCCGACATCGCAACCACGATCCGCCGTGCCGCCATCGGGCCTTCGAACTGAAAATCGCCAGTCATCATCGGTCGTTGTCACATTTCCTTGCAAGAATGTTGCCCGATTGCATCACCCGAGCGCTCTCCCTTTACGCGATCTTCAACCCTTTTTGCCATAACTGCATCATGGATATGGGTTTTTCACGGCGGCGCGCCAGTGGTCAGCGTCGAGAACAGGCGGAACGGCTAGCGATATTGCTGTCCGGAATCGCATCGCGCCAGGCAGAAACGCCCACGGCGCGCGTTCAGATGATGACACGCGCCGCAAACGAATATGAAGGGCTGCGGCTGCCAATTGCAGCGTTTGCAGCGCATTCATCCGATACGTCGCATTTTGCACGTCCGGCCGCATTTCATGAACGTGTTGCTAACAGCGTGGCAACCGAAAATCAGGAAACATGAAGCCCGCGTTTACCTTGGCATTTCAAGCTTCCTTCAAGGGCTTGGATTAAAGGCAGGACGTCAGGCGGATCAAAGCGTGCCGCGACAAGATTGAGGGTTAGAATGATCGAGAACCAAAAATTCCGACCGGCACAAGTGATTGGCCCGCTTGGCGAATCACTGACGATCGAAAGCTTGCCGCCGCCCGAGACAACACGGTGGGTCGTGCGCCGCAAGGCTGAGGTTGTGGCCGCCGTCAACGGCGGGCTGCTGTCGGTCGATGAGGTTTGTGATCGTTACAATCTGACGCTCGAGGAATTTGCCGGATGGCAGCGCGCGGTCGATCGGTCGGGGATGCCCGGTCTCCGCGTCACGCGTATTCAGCATTATAAATCGCTTTACGAGCGCCAGCAGCGCTTTTGATCGATATCCTCTGGCCAGGATAAAGGGGCGGGTGTCGCAAGACACACCGCCCCTTTTTTTTCGTCTAGTTCAATTCGAACACGACATTGACTGTCACTGCGATGCTTTGTTCGCCGGGAAGCATTTCGGTTTTGGCCGACGCATCCATCGCCATTCCGCGCTGCATGATCGGCATCGGGCCGGGCGCATAGCCTTCCGATTCGCTGATCGACACGATCCGCTTGACCGTCATGCCTGTTGCGCCTGCATAAAGGTCTGCGCGCGCGCGCGCATTCTTGACTGCTGCAATCCGCGCTTCGTCCATTGCCGCCTGCGGATTATCGAGCATCATCGTCGGGCCATTGATCTGGTTGGCGCCTTCCTTGACCAGTGCATCGAGAACGCTGCCCGATTTGGCGATGTCGCGGAACCGCACGTTCAACTGGTTCGAAGCCTGATAACCGGTGATCACCGGCGCCTGGTTTTCGACATAGCGATATTGCGGCTGGAGGCTGATCGATGCAGTCGAAAGATCGCGCTCGGCAATTCCGGCCTTGCGCAATGCGGCAACCATTCGCGCCATCCGCGTTGCATTTTCGGCCATCGCTGTCGCTGCAGTGGCAGCTTGCGTCACGACACCGGCATTGATGAGGGCAACATCGGGCGTCCGCATCACTTCACCCCGCCCCGAAACATCGAGCCGCGTCCCGGTGATGACCGGCCCTTGCGGCTGAGCCTGCGCGCTCGCCATTGTCGATACGCCAGCAGCCAGAAGTGCCGCTGCAAGGGAAACTGCACGCTTCATATCAAGTCTCTCCGTAACACCCGGCCACGAAAAAGGCCGACGAACGCGTATTGCATCCGCCGGCCTGCATGAAATCTGAATGGTGGCGCTAGCTGCTCGTGCGCCCTTTGAAGAGGCGATACACACCAAGCAGCGCAATGGCGCCGATCGTTGCGGCGATCCAGCCAGCATTTTGCCCTTCACCATAGAACCCGACAGCCTGACCGATAAACCCCGCCAGCAACGCTCCTGCGATCCCGAGAAGGATCGTCACGATGAACCCGCCTGGATCCTTGCCCGGCATCAGGAATTTGCCAAGTATGCCTGCCACTGCACCGATGACGATCCAGCCTAAAAATCCGCGTCCATCCATAACCCACTCCTGTTTTTGACCCGTGATTTGGGGAGTCGCCCCCGCCATCCCCATGGTCGCGGCCCCGCGCTGCCATGGCAAGCGGAAATTCGGTGGGCTACCAGTTGCATTTCGCCACGATTCCGGCAGAAAGCGGGAGTTGGCAAGGGGTGTGGCGCGCCGCTTGTATTCAGTGACTTACCTGTGTAACACAGTAGCCATAGATGCGGACCATGGTGTCCGTCGAGCGGGCTTGAAGGCGGTATCAACATGAATTTCGAAACGCGACTGGCCCGGGAACCCGATAGTGTGGCCTATTATGAAAATTCAGGCGACGCCGATGCGCGCCGCAAGCGCCGCTGGATTCTGATTGGCATCGTGCTTGCGATTGCCGTCGTGATCGGCGCGATCATCGCGTATAATCGCAGCAATACGCCAGCTGCCGCTTCGGGCGAAACCAAAGAAGCGCCAACGGTTTCGGTGGTCGTGCCCGGCCGTCAATCGGTCGCCAATGTCATCACTGCGTCGGGAAGCCTTGCTGCGCGCCGCGAAATGCCGATCGGCGTCGCTGGCGAAGGCGGGCTGGTGACCAATGTCTGGGTCGAGCCGGGAACATGGGTTCGCCAAGGACAAGTGCTCGCTTCGATCGAACGCAGCGTACAAAATCAGGACAGCGCGCAATTGGCGGCACAGGTGAGCGTCGCACAGGCCGATGCGCGGCTCGCGCAGGCCGAACTCGAACGCGCGAATGCGCTTGTGTCTCGCGGATTTGTGTCGAAGGCAGATGTCGATCGGCGCACAGCAACGCGTGACGCCGCGATTGCCCGCGTCCGGGTGGCGCAGGCACAGCTTTCCGGAAATCGCGCGCGGATCGGGCGGCTCGATATTCGCGCCCCTGCTGCGGGCCTTGTGCTGACCCGCGCGGTCGAGCCGGGGCAAGTGGTCGGTGCCGGATCGGGCGTGCTGTTCAGGATGGCACAGGGCGGACAGATGGAAATGCGCGCATTGCTCGCCGAAGCCGATATGGCTCGGGTTAGCGCCGGTCAGTCCGCCAACGTCATCCCCGTAGGTTCCACCAAAGCGTTTTCCGGGCAGATCTGGCAGAAATCGCCGATCATCGACGCCGAATCGCGCCAAGGCACAGTCAGGATCGCGCTCGGCTATAACGAAGCCTTGCGGCCTGGCGGATTTGCCTCGGCACAGATTACCAGCGGGCAAGTCGATGCGCCGCTGCTTCCCGAAAGTGCGGTGCTGAGCGATACCAAAGGCAATTACGTCCTTGTGGTCGGCGCTGGAAACAAGATCGCGCGTCGCGATGTGAAGGTCGGTACGGTCAATGATCGCGGGGTCACGATTGTCAGCGGGCTTGCGGGCACCGAGTCAGTCGTCCTGTCGGCTGGCGGTTTCCTCAATCCGGGAGAAACGATCATTCCTTCGAAAACCAAGCTCGAAAGCACTGCACGATGAATTTTCGCCGCATTTCGGCCTGGTCGATCGAGAACCCGATTCCGCCGATTGTCCTTTTCATTGCACTGACGCTCGCGGGCATCCTTGCATTCATGCGGATGCCAGTGTCGCAGGATCCCGATATCGATTTTCCGATTGCGGTCGTCTCGATTGCCCAGCCCGGTGCCGCCCCTGTCGAGCTTGAAACACAGGTCGCACAAAAGGTCGAAGCGGCGATCCGCAGCATCACCGGTGTCGACGAAATCGATACACGGGTCAGCGAAGGCCAGGCAACGATCGTCATTTTCTTCAAGATAGGCACGCCAATCGATCGCGCGGTCAGCGATGTGCGCGATGCCGTTGCCAATGTGCGCAGCGATTTGCCCGACGGCATCCTCGAACCGCAGGTGCTGCGCGAAAACACTGCGGGCAACCCGATTGCCTATATCTCGGCAGAAGCCGTTGACATGACGCTCGAGGAACTGAGCTGGTATGTCGATAACGTCGTCAACAAACGGTTGCGCGCGCTGCCGGGCGTCGGCGGTGTTCTGCGTGGCGGCGGGGTGAGCCGCGAAGTCCGCGTCGTCCTCGATCCTGCACGGTTGCAATCGTTCGGAATCACAGCGGCGCAGGTCAACGCCCAGTTGCGACAGACCAACGTCAATTCGGCAGGCGGACGGACAGAGATCGCAGGCTCCGAACAATCGATCCGCGTCGTCGGCAATGCCGACAGCGCGTTCCAGTTGAGCGAATCGATGATCTCGCTTGGCGGTGGACGTGCGGTTAAATTGTCGGACATCGCCGAGGTGCGCGACCTTTACGCCGAGCAGCGTTCGATTTCGACGATGAACGGGCGGCAGGTGCTCAGCTTTGGTTTGCAGCGCGCCAAAGGCGAATCGGATGTTTCGGTTTACGATGAAGCCATCGCCGAGCTGCGAAAGCTCGAGGCCGAAAACCCCAAGGTCAAATTCCGCGATCTGTTCACCACGGTCAATTATTCGCGCGAACAATATACATCGTCGATGGTCGCGATGATCGAAGGCGCGATCCTTGCAGTCATCGTCGTCTTTATCTTCCTTAAGGATTGGCGCGCGACCATCAACTCCGCAATTGCCATCCCTTTGTCGGCAATCCCGACATTCTGGGTGATGTCGCTGCTTGGCTTCAGCCTTAACCAGATCAGCCTGCTCGCGCTGGGGCTGGTCGCAGGTGTGCTGGTCGATGACGCCATCGTCGAGATCGAGAATATCGTGCGTCACATGCGAATGGGCAAATCGGCATATCAGGCATCGATGGAGGCCGCCGACGAAATCGGCCTTGCCGTGCTAGCCACGACGATGGCGATTGTTGCGGTGTTCCTGCCGGTCGGTTTGATGCCGGGCATTTCGGGACAGTTCTTCAAGAATTTCGGGCTGACCGTCGTGGTCGCGGTGCTGTTTTC
>JANOQL010000098.1:0-2547 GCA_031414835.1 Sphingomonadales bacterium
GCTGATATAGACAGGCGCAGCTTCACCTTTGGCGCGCTTGATCGACCGGCTGATCCCGCCAAGGCCATCGACATAATGATCGATTGTCGTGACGCCGAGTTCGACCGATTCGAGGTTCTGGTAGGCGAAATCGACGCCCGCGAGTGCCGATTTAAGCAAAGCAGCCTGCTTTTGCGGACGACCGTTGCGGCCGTATGCGAAGCCTTTTTGCCGTTCGAACGAGTCGGCGAGTTCGGTCTCGTCGGTCCACGTCGAAGCGTCGATCATCAGATTGACGTTGGCCCCATAGGCCCCTTCGTTGTTCGAAAAAACGCGGAGCGACGCGGTTTCGAAATCGCAACCATGCTCGGTCTGGTGCGCCAGACTGTGCTTGCGAACGAAATTCTGCTCGAGCGGCTCATCGGCCTCTGATGCGAGAAACGCGGCTTCGGCGAGCATCCGCGTCTGCATCGGCAGCAAGTCACGGAAAATTCCCGATAATGTGACGATGGCATCGATCCGTGGGCGACCCAATTCAGCAAGCGGGATCAGTTCAGCCCCTGACAACCGGCCATAGCTGTCGAAGCGCGGACGTGCGCCGATCAATGCGAGCGCCTGCGCCAGTTGTGCGCCTTCGCTCTTCAGATTGTCGGTTCCCCACAGCACCATCGCAACCGATTCAGGCAGTGCGCCTGTCTCTTCACGGTGTCGCGCCAGCACGCGATCTGCCTGTTCCGCCCCATCCTTGAGTGCGAACGCCGATGGCAGGCGGAAAGGATCGAACCCATGGATGTTGCGACCCGTGGGGAGAATATCGGGATTGCGGATGACGTCGCCGCCAGCAACCGGGCGGATATAGCGCCCGTCGAGTGCCGTCACGATGGCCTGGATTTCGGGATTTACGGAGAGCTTTGCATCCATTGCTGCAAGTTCGGCAAACAGCGCCCGCGTTTCCAGACCTTCATCGAGCCCGCTTGCAGCAAACGCTTTCGGATCGCCAGCCACGAGCATTTCGAGCGAAAGCCGTGTCGGCAGATTACCACCGCGTGACATGCAGGTCGCTTCGAGCAGATCGACACGTGCTTCGGCGGTTTCGCCTTCGCCCACAATGTGCAGCCCGTTGGGGATCAGCGCTTCTTCGATTTCATACAACTTGATCGCGAGCGCGTGGACATCGGCGTCGCAAATTGGCGCCGAAAGATCGATGGCTTCGGCCTGATCGCGCATCAGTTCGACAAGGCTGGTGCGTTCGGCGACGGCTTCGGGCGGGCTTGAGCGCCAGCGGTCGATGCTTGCCTTCAGATCGTTGAGGCCTTTGTAAAGGCCGGCTTTCGAAACGGCAGGCGTCAGATAGCTGATCAGCGTTGCACCCGAACGGCGCTTGGCGATCATCGCTTCCGATGGGTTGTTCGCTGCATAAAGATAGAAATGCGGCACATCGCCGATCAGCCGTTCTGGCCAGCAGCGGGCAGTCATCCCGGTCTGTTTGCCGGGCATGAATTCGAGCGCGCCGTGCGTTCCGAAATGGAGGACAGCATGCGCGCCGAAATCTTCGCGGAGCCAGCGATAGCAGGCGGTGAAGGCGTGTGTCGGGGTGAAGCGGCCTTCGAACAGCAACCGCATCGGATCGCCTTCATAGCCGAAGCCGGGTTGCAACCCGACAAATACATTGCCGAACTGCGCACCCAGAATGTGGATGCCATGGCTATCGGCGAGCTGACGTCCGGGGGCGGGGCCCCATTGCGCTTCGATTGCGTCGAGATGCGGTTCGCGGCGAACATGATCGTCAGTCGCGATGCGGGTGTGGACATTGGCTTCGCTGCCAAACGCTTCGGCATTGCCCTTGAGCACAGCGTCACGCAGCGCATCGACATCGGCGGGAACATCGATTGTGTACCCTTCGGACTGCATCGCGCGCATCGTTGCGTGGAGCGATTCGAACACGCTGAGGAACGCCGCCGTGCCCGCCGATCCCGAATTGGGCGGGAAGTTGAACAGCATGATGCCGATCTTGCGTTCAGCTCGCTCCGAACGGCGCAACGCCACCAGTTTGAGCGTTTTGGCGGCAAGCGCCTCGGCGCGTTCGGTGCACGGCTGCATCGCGCGAGTAAGCGCGCTTGCAGGGAATACGCAGCCGCGATCGCAACCGGTGCACGGCGTGTCGGTGCCATCGGAACGCCCGCCGAATACACTTGGCACCGAAGCGCCATCGAGTTCGGGGATCGCGACCATCATCGTCGCTTCCAATGGCAGCAGGCCCTGTGTGCCCGCACCCCAATGCTGGAGCGTCTGGAACTCGAGCGGATGCGCAGCGAGATACGGCACATCGAGATTGGTCAGCATGTCAGCGGCGGCATCGGCATCGTTATAAGCCGGGCCGCCAACAAGCGAGAAGCCGGTGAGCGAGACGACCGCATCGACGCTCGCCTTGCCGTCTTTCATGAAAAATGTTTCGACCGCAGGCCGCTGATCGAGGCCGCTGGCAAACGCGGGAATGACGCGCAGGCCACGGGCCTCCATCGCCGCGATCACGCCATCATAATGGCCGGTATCGTGCCCAAGCACGTA
>JANOQL010000099.1:0-11110 GCA_031414835.1 Sphingomonadales bacterium
ATCGATGCTGCGCTCCGATGACAGCACAAAGTTCGTCCGTCCCTTGGCAATCGCCGCCGGATCGAGGCCTGTGACATCGAGATGCGCGCTTCCGCCTGTTACCGAAACGCCGGCCGGAAAGGCACTGCCCATCCCCGTGACCTGCATTTGGACAGTCGAGCGCGAACATTTGGAAAGTGTGACCGCTGCACCTGCGGCTTTCACACTCGGATTGCCGATCCACCCCGCCAGCGCGCTGCCGGTGCAGCGTTCGAACATCAATGGCCGCCTGCAATCGAGCATCTTGAGGCCGATTGTCGAAATGCCTGTGCTATCGATCGCCTCTACGCCCACCGAACGCCCGCCATTTTGCGCGCCCATCCGGCCGAGCAGCTGCCCGCCCACTATACTGGTGCTCCCTCGCATCCGGTCGAACCGGATCGCTGCTGCACCGCCGGGCGCAAGCGCCACATAAGGCTGAGCGATCTCGATCTGGGCATGGCCTGAGGTATCGCGTATCTCGATCCCCGTCGCGCATTGATCGATGATCGGCGTGCGGATGTGAAGATTGGCATGGCCCGACATCGCGCGCGACCCTAGCCGCGCCGTCTGGCCATCAACCCGGATCCCCGAAGCCATCGCGCCGGTTTCGAAGTTGGTCACAAACGTATCGGCAAATCCGCCTTCGAGCAGCAGGCCAACAGGATCGGCAACTCCGGGCGTGCCGCCTGTCGATACGTTGCAATCGTGGAGAAACAGCGAGGCATTGCCGCCCGCGAGGCCGATGTCATCAAGCCCGTCGAGATAGAAGCCGCAGAACGGAGTATCACTGCGCTGCCCGGGGTTCGACCGAAACGCGAGGCAATCGATGAAATGACTGCGCACCAGCCCGCGCGCATAGAATCCTGTGGCATGTTCGCTCGAACTAATCCCTTCGAACCGGCAGCAGAGCAGGAATTGCGCGCGAAGCCCCGCCGGGCGTTCGCGGGGGGATGCGCCGCTGCGCGCCTCAACAGGCAAGGCGCGGATCAGGTGCACCCAGCGCAGATCGACGCCCTGAAGGTGCGAATTGATATTGGCTGGTTTGGAAAGCGGCCCGACGCGGATCACATCGCCCGCGCCGCGCGTCAGGATCAACCGCGTCCCCATCCCCGGCAGATAGCCGCGATACCCCGACCCCCAGATGCGCGCAAACGGCCGCTCGATGACAAAGGTCTGCGCGAAGTAATAATCGCATGCCCCCAGCATCATGACAGGGTGCGCAGCAACGCACGCGGCGAACGCCGGAACGCTATCGACTGCGCCATTGTTACGCCCCGCCCCCCACCATTCAGGATAGGCGGCGGGCGTGGCGCTGCCGTTGAGATCGACGCGCCCCGGCCCTGTAAACACATGCGACACCGGTGCTGCGAAATGACCGGTGACGGTCAACGTGCGACCTTCGGCAACGACGATCTGCGCGCCGGGGCGCAACTGCACATCGGCGCGGATCGTTATATTGGCATCGACCCGGTGAATGCCGGGATCGAGCGTGATGCCGGTGCTGCCTGCGTCAAGGCCTTGCGGCGCGGCGGATTGCGCAGCGGCGGGCAATGCCGACGCGGCAAGGGCGCCAACTCCAATCGCCGGAAACAGCGCGCGCCGCGTCAACGATGTGTCGGTTTGCCCCGTCACCCGCCCGGCTCGGGCTGCGGCCGCTCGACCCATGGCAGCAGTGGATGATCGTGCCGGAACCGCCAGCGACCCTTCCACCCCTGTTCCCGAAAATCGACCCACACATCGCGGATGGTGGCGGCGGAAAGGGCAATGACCATCAAAATCATGAGGCCGGGGCGGACGAAGGGGCCAAGGCCCACGCCATAAGTTGTATAAACTTGCCGACCGGCAAGATAGCTTTCCCGGACAACTGGCGGCAGATCTCCTACGACAATGTCCCAAGGAATACATAAAATGTAAGCAAGGGAAATTGCTATTGGACGTGCCAACCCTTTCCATCGTTCCATCATCACAAAGAATATTGGGAATATATAAATGTAGCCCCCACTCTCTACAGTAATTGCCACCATCGATATCGCTAGGAAGGCCAGTCGATGGGGAGGCACAATTTCCGGACGTGCCCATGTGGCAACACAAGCAAGGACAATTCCAGTCTGAGCAGTCAGAATTCCTGTTTTAATTGCAATCAATCCGTACTCAACAGCCCGAGAACCGATAACGCCAGAAACAGGAAACTCACCCTGCATCAACCCGATCATTGGCTTGTAGGAAGCAGCAAGCCAGGTATCCAGCACACCTTGGGCTTCAAACGCACCTGAAAACCCTACAATATTTTCATAGATTTCGAAGAGCGTTCCCTGCCCAAATAATCCCAGCGAAAGAAAATAGACTGCTGTCGTTGCGATTAGTGTGCCTTCCACCCAGTACCACCTGCGTCGCAACAGGAATGCTGCTAAAATAGCAAACAGATAGATTTTGAGATTTACGGCAATAGCGGCAAATATCCAGCGAGAACGCGCTGAAAATAGTATTGGCCCGAACGCCAATACAAAGAACGTATATGTCACAAGAATAAGATTGCCCCGTTCAAGAGCAAAAAGCATCGGGAGTCCGGAAGAAAGCGCAAAAGAACGGGATACTGCTGTTTTCTTGTCGATCTTTGAGAATGCCCATGCCGTCAGTATTATATTGAGAATGAATATGGCGTGTAAGATAACGATCCCTGCAAAATCACAATCCCGCGAGGTTACTCCTTCTGTCCCGGCATAACACGTGGGATCTCCCAACGGAATGAGCAACAGAAATGACAAAGGAGGGTAAATCGAGAGCCATGCATCGTACGCCCCAGGATTATGAGCCCAGAATTTGGTATTGAACCAGTCCATAAACGTGTCATTTGGTTCGTAAAAGAAGGGTTGAGGCAAATATCCCGCATCGAGAAGGTGGAATATTACCCCAAAGAGCGCAACCGCCACCACAAGCGCCAAGCAATACTCAACGCCAACTGACAAAGAACGCGATTCGATTTTCGTCATCTGGAGGCCGCGAATACAAACCGGCTCAATATGAAATAATTCGCCACTGAGACCAACAAGACTGTCACAAGCCCAGCAAGCTGCGCGGACGCAATCACCATAGCAACGAGGGCAAGCGTTACGACACTGATCACATAGTTGACCGCATACGACGCAACAAAGCGGGTCTTCGCGGGCGCAGTATCACGGAAGACATGGCGGCTGTAGGTAAGATAGTTGAATGCAACGCCCGCCACATGAGCAATGGCTTGGGCAGCAAACATGTTGACCCCCAGCCAGACCAGCAGCGCATATGCCCCGAGGCCGAATGCCATATTGATCAGACCAGCCTGATAATAGCGGATGATCTCGACCAAACGGCTTGGGGTCAGGCTGCGGAGCATGGTTCAATAATCCGGCGGGAAGTTGATCCGCTCAGCCTCGATAACAAGCGGCGTATTGCGGGTCCGTTCGGAAATCAGTCGGATATGTTCGCCAATCAGCCCGAGAAAGCCGAAGAGCAGAGCGAATTGCGCCTGAATGACTGCACCGATCAGCCACGGCGAGATTTCGCGCTCAAACGCAAAGGCAATCGCCGCACCGATCAGCATCAGCAGCGTGATGAAGGCACCAAGAATGCCAAAATATAGCGGCACTCGCAGCAACCGCTTCGACGATGCGGTCAACCCCGACACTGCAAAATCGAGCAATGAAAAGAAGTTGTTGTTGGTGCTGCCGCCTGCCCTCTGTGGGCGAGGGTAGGTGATGGTTTCAAGACTAAAGCCGGTTTCCACGAGCATCCCGCGGAAAAACGGCTCGGGCTCTTTCAGCATCTTCACTGCATCCATCACCTTGCGGTCATAGAGGCCGAAGCCGGTTGCGTTGGGCACGATCGGATAATCGCCAAATCGCCGTGCAAGGCTATATGACAACCCACGCATCGCTGCGAGAATAGCCGACGATTTCTCCGTCTCGCGAACCCCCAACACGATGTCGATGCCCGCTTTCCAGCGTTCGATGAACTTGGGGATCAGGTCTGGCGGATCCTGGAAATCAGCGCACATGCCGATCACTGCGCGTCCGCGCGCTGTGAACAATATATGCGCAGGTGACCGGATCTGGCCAAAATTGCGGGTGTTGACGATCAGCCGAACACGCGGGTCGATCGCGCAAAGTTCGCGCAGGATGTCGACAGTGGCATCTGTCGATCCATTATCGATAAACAGAATTTCGAAGGTTAATCCCGAACGTTCGATCTGCGCGATGACGGCTTCGGCTATCGCCTTTGCATTTGCCTGTTCGTTGCGACAGGGAATGACCACCGAGATGTCCGCGACATCCGGGCTGGGCCCGGGAGTGCTCATTATGCAGGCATCCGATGACCGACAGGTGGCCGCAAGGTGTAAAACTCAATTGCCAAAGCAAGCAAAAGCAAAAGCAAACCAATCGCAAGCGGTAGCAAATTCATTTGCCGGTCGGAGTCAACAAAAGCAGGTTCGAGGATGCGCACATTGGCTGTGGACGTCAGATCCTCCACTGTGGTCCCCTGCAAGAAACGTTTGTAGCTCTCATACAGTCCAAGAGCTATATTGAGTTCGCGACGCAGCCTTTCCGCTTGGGTTGACTCCTGTACGACCCGTCCAACTGAATCTTGATTTATCGGAGAGGTCGATCTTGCTTCAGCCAATTGCTGTTTAAGTACGTTAATTTCGGCCACGACCCGTTTCGAGCGCATATTATTTTCGGTTACAAATGCACTCGCGGCCGCAAGCTCAATCTCTTTCGAGCGAATTTCCCCTTCGATCAAAGGTACGCGGGTACCGATTGCCGCGATAGCGTTCTCAGGATCGCTGTATCGGGTTCTGAGACGAAACGTGTCAAACGCTGCCTGGGCGCGACTTAAGCGATCGCTGGATTGATCGACGAGATCGACGAGTATCTGCCGTTTCGTGTCGATCTGCTTGCGCGCGACGATGCCAAGTTGCTCACGTACAGCTTCAGCAAAAGCCCCCACCACCATTACACCGAACTCGGGGTCTGAATCGAGCAGTTCGAATTGCAATATGCCGCCACGCAAACTGCGGATTACGACATGCTTCTTGAGCCACCGGTCGGTTTCGATCGACGTCATTTCCAATCGATCTGCAAGATTGGTGCGTTTGGCCACAATCTGCCGCACATACAGACTGCGGGCAATCTTCAAGCTGATCTCGATAGCCGCCTGGTTTCCAAACAGGCTTCCGCTTGAACCCAACTGACCAAGAGTGCTTGATAGTCCAAGACTTGAAGGGTCCGTTGGCGATAAACTGACTACGGCGCGGTATCGTTCTGGAAAAAAAGTGAACACCGCACAGATCGCAATCAGGAACGCCAAAATGGTTCGTCTAGTCCAGACGCTTCTTGGTGACCGAAGCTCAGCCAAACGTCCAATGATACTCACCCGGGGGGTCATCAGTTTATCGCCGCAAGCGCCGCTGCGCTGAAGCCGAGCTGGAAGATGATCGAACTGATGTCGCGGATTTTTGCTAGCAGCGACGTCGATTGCGTCTTTATGGGTACGAACACGACGTCCCCTGGCAGTGCCCGAGCGTCGAACCCGCCACGCTTTCGCGTCAGCACGTCTCCGTTTGCACGCACGACGAAAATATTACCGCGATCTGCCGTCCGGATGGTTCCGCCAGCACGTTCGACATAATCTTTGATTCTCGGTCGCGGGCCTTGCGGCATCAGGAATGAGGCAGGACGATACACAGCGCCAAAGACGCCGACCGTATCGACGCGCGGCGGAATGACGATGCGGTCGTTATTTTCCAGAATCAAATTACCCGGCAAAGTCGATGACGTTACCGGCAGCTCAAGCACCAATCGTCCATCTGGCTCAGCGAGGCGCATCTTTTCGAGAAGAGCTTTGGCGGCTGCGAGCTGCTCTGTACGGACAGGATTACTTTCGATCGAACTGGTGGACAGCGGTGCCGATAGCAGCGTGGTTTCAAATTGATCGATCGCCTCGAGATAGCTTTCACGCTGCTGTGCGCGAACCGATTGGCGCGTGAAACGCGTCCCGTAAACGAACGCGCGCGACGTTAGCCCACCGGCCTTCGCCAAAACGTCGGCCAATGGTGTATTCGGCGCTACGAAGTAATTGCCCGGGGCTGCGACTTCGCCTTCGATCCGCACGAGGATCGACTGTCGCTCAAGCGGGCGTGCCAAAGTCCCCTTCGACAGCATCTGGATGATGTCGCCACCTTCAGCGGCAAGGCTGCCTGCATCGATCCGCGCGATCTCGCGGCTCCCCACGGTATCGCGATCGCCGAGGCGATACAGGATCAGCCGGCTGTCATCGGCAAGCCCGTTCGGACCACCGGCTAGACGCAGAACAGCTTCAAGCGATTCGCCCGGGCGCGCTTCGTAAATTGCCTCTTCGTTGACGCTGCCTACGACCGCGACCTGCTGACCCACCGGAGGAATGAACAAGACGTCTTCATTCTGGAGCACCGCATCGCGCGAACGATCTCCATTGCGGATCAGGTCATACAGATCGAAATCGGCAACTTCGGCGCCGTTGCGGTACAGTTTGATCGCCCGCAAACTGCCGCCTGCATTAGGGCCACCTGCAGCGAGCACCGCGTTCACCATTGTTGACAGGCTGTTGATGGAAAATGCGCCAGGGTTGTTGGCAAAGCCCGTAACATAGACTCTGATGCCGCGAAGCTGCTTGATGCTCGCTGTAACCTCGTATCCGCGATATTGCTTCGCCAGCGATCGCGAAATTCTGTCCTGCAAATCCCGATAACGAACGCCCACCAAAGTGACCTCGCCAACTTTCGGCAGAAAAATCCGACCATTGCGATCGATCTCGAAATCGGCGCTGCCTTCAACCGAACCTGTCAAATTGATCGAAACGGTATCGCCTATATTGAGTGCGTAATCGGGAGGGATCGTTGACGTGGCGGGAACCGCAAAGTCACGGTTTTCGGGGAGCAGCAGATCGATGCCGAACCGTTTGACCTCGCGACCTACGGCTGATTCGACGTATTTTTCGAATTCGCTCGGTTCGGCAGGGGGCTTCACCTGCAAACGCGGTTGTTCCTCTGAACCATCCCGTTCGCGTTCAAGCAGCCGGCGCGTCTCATCCGACAAATCCATATTGCGTTGCCGGTCTTCGATCTGGATGGGCTCAATAGCCGGAGCTGTCGGAATGCGCTGAACCTGGCCGCCTGCCTGATTGGCATTGGACCCATTCTGGTTGGTTGGCGATCCCTGTGGGATTGTTCGCGGGTCGATAACCTGTGCGGTCGATTTATCACCGCCCAAGACGGCGACAGAGAGGGTCAACAACGCCAAAACTGCGAACAAAGGACGGCCCAATGCGCGCAAATGCGATGTTATGGCGGCATACATGAGAAACACCATCGAAAACCCGTTCACTACTCTGCGACCCGCCCCAAGCACCAAGCCCCTAGCATTGCTATTGCATACGCGCCAACTGGTAATGCGGTCATTGCCCGTATCCATCGCGCAGGAACGCCGCTGTTTCCACAATCTGATCCACAAGCGATATGGCAGGAACGCCGTGAGCAGCGCGCAATGCCTGATAAGCCGAATCGTTGCCCGTATAGACATCACCGGCTGGATCGGTGACATCGGCGCGGACCCAGCCGGGCGCGTTGAGAACGTCTGCGATCATCTGGGCAAGCGCGCCCAGTTCGATAGGGTCGCCGCCTGAATCGAACCGTGTAATGCCGCCTTTGGTATCGGCCATCAGGCAGACTACCAGTGACATCAACTCACGCATCGCAACGAAACCACGAATGACAGGGCGAGGGGATTTGACTGTCGGTGGCCTCCCCGCCAGCGCATCTATGATCAGGCTCGCGAGCGCATAGGCGCCGTGTTTGTTAATGTGCGGACCAGACACATTGAAGACACGCGCGATGACTGCGTTCTGGCGATGGGTGTCGGCCCAGGCGGCAAACGCATTTTCATCATCGCGCTTCATTGCGCCATAAAGCGCCATGGCCGGGCCAGATCGCGTATCATCAGCTACCGAGGCCGCCCCCGATGACGCGACAAACACAGATTCGGTTCCGATCGCACCAAGGCAGTCGATGACAGCCGCCGAAATCGCCCGATTTGCCGCCACATATTCGGCTTCGGTCATCGCCTCTGCCCGATCCTTAGTCAGATAGGCAAAGTGAAACACCCATGTCGGCATACAGGGCAGCGCTGCCATTTGAGAAAGCGGCCGCTGTTCTACGGTCAATCCGGGGTTGATTTGCAGCACGCGCGACGAGGATCCGTAACACGCGACGCGATGCCTGAATTGGGCCCCAAGTGCGTCAGCCAGCATTTCGATGGTAGCGCGTCCAAACCATCCGCTCGCGCCTGTAATGACAATGCGGGCGTTCGTAGTTGCCAGCACCTCGCGAGCGGACGTTGAAAACATCAGACCAGTTCTGAAACAGAAACCCGTTCCGCCAGCGAATTGCACAATGCACCAAAACAGTCGAACCGCTCAATTTTGCGACCAGGCGACCAGCCGGGTTCCGCATACCCGTAGGTCACGAACATAAACGGCATGCCGACGCGGTGTGCAACCTGACAGTCGAGATCGCTATCACCAATAAGCACGCAGTCTTTGGCTTCCGAACCCATTTCATCAATTACGATCTTGAGGAGATCGACATCAGGCTTTTTTGGAATCCCCACGCGGCTGCCAACGATGGAATCGAAATGCTGTGCGATGTTAACGTCGATCAACGTTTTTTCGCACAAGTGCTGCGGCTTGTTCGAACAGATGGCGAGCCGAAACCCGGCATCGCGAAGCTGCTGGAGTCCGCCTGAAACGTGCTCAAACAGAGCCGCCGTGGGTGTTGTAATTTGCGCATAACGCATGCGAAACTCGATAATTTCCGCTTCCGGATCGCCGCAGTGCTGCCCGAGAAGCTGGGCGATCATCTGAGTGCCGCCGATGCTCATCAGCGGACGTGCGGCCACAGGGTCGATCGCTACAGATGCTCCACGATCTTCGAGCATCGATGCCACGATGTCGACGCAAATGGCACAGCTATCGACGAGCGTCCCGTCAAGATCGAAGATCAGGGTGCCGGTCATGCCAGAACCTCGCAAGGGGCCATTGCCGCAGCAAGCTCTTCGCGTGGCAAAAACGGCGCCATATCCTCCAGCGCGGCCGAGATCATCGTTCCGTCTTCGAGCTTGCGCGAAGAGAGCTTGGGGGCAAATTGTTGCGATTTATCGATCATCACTTCGCACAAATGCGGTCCCGGACCCGCCAGCGCTGCCCTGATCGCAGCAGCCAGTTCGGGATCGGCGGTCGCACGCGAGGCGGGAATGCCAAACCCTGCCGCCAACCTGACATAATCGGGAAATGTCAGGCCGCTATCGGGCCCGCATCCGACGATATTGTCGGCAAACCAGTTCTGCTGCGCCTGCCTGATCGAATGATAGCCATCATTGTTCAGAACGAAAATCTTGATCGGAAGCTGCGATCCCACAATCGTCTGCAATTCCTGCAGGTTCATCATGATACTGCCGTCTCCGGCCAGGCAGATAATCCGCTTCGCATCACCTGCATACCATGCGCCGATCGCAGCGGGCAGATCATAGCCCATCGAGGCACATCCCGAATTGGTATAGAGTCGCTGGCCCGGCTTGATATTGGCGGCCTGAAACATCGTGACGCATGCCGTGCCATCGCCCGATACGATGATGTCTCCGTCTTCGAGCGCGTCGAACAATGCTTCACCGAAGATGTAAGGATTGATCGGCCCGGTTTCGCTGCGATATTCATCCAGCACCACCGGATAGCGCGCGGCGCGGTCACGACTGTGTCGCAGAAATGCGGCACGCGCCTCTCGATTGTCATGTTCTGCGGGGGCTGCTCGTGCAACGCTTGCGAAAAAGTCGCGCAAATCGGCGTGCACCGGGCGGTGAAGCGACAGTGTTGGCTTGGCGAGTTCGGCCGCGTCGATATCGACCATGGCGACTTTGGCATTGCGGGCAAACGACGCCCAATTGTAGCTGACCTGGCGAATGTTGAGCCGCGACCCGAGGACCAGCACATAGTCAGCCGTCTGCACCGCAAAATTGCCCCCGCGATCGCCAACCGAGCCAGGACGGCCTACAAAAAGCGGGTTGGCATTGGGCATCGCATCGTGTGCGTTCCACCCCGTCACCACAGGCGCACCAACCGATTCAGCAAACCGCAAGAACGCATCATGTTCGCCCGAAAGCCTGATGCCTGCTCCTGCGAAAATCACTGGACGTTCGGCAGCGTGGAGTTCGGCCAAAAGCGTCGCCACTTCGGTATCGAGCGCCTCTCCGGTCAAGGCACCTTCTTCGGAACGATTGTTAATCGCCTCACCAGAATGATCGTCCTCGTTCGGATCGAACGGCGCCAACGCATCGGGATCGACCGGATACGCCTGCACATCGATCGGCACATCGATCCACACCGGGCCGGGGCGGCCACGCGTTGCAAGCCACAACGCTTTTTCGACGACTTTACGTGTGTCGGCAGGGTCTTGCAGCACGACCGCATATTTGGTGATCGGCTTGACCATCGTGACGATATCGACTTCCTGATCGCCCAGCTGGCGCAGCGGCAGGCCGGTGTTGAATGCGCAGGTTTCACGCTTCACTTGCCCCGAAATCACGACCATCGCAATCGAATCGACATAAGCCCCGTAAACGCCATTGAGCGCATTGACGCCGCCGGGCCCGGTAGTGACGTTGACCGCCGCAGTGCGCCCCGACAACCGGCAATAGCTTTCTGCGGCGATTGCCGAAGCCTGTTCATGATGCAAAAATATCGATCGCATACCCGGCACGCGCCCGAACGCATCGTTGAGATGCATGGCCCCGCCGCCGGTCAGCATGAACATATCAGAAATGCCATGTTCGACCAGCAACGTGGCGATCAGATCAGCCACTCTCACATTCGCCATGATGTCAGGCCGCAACCTTCAGCTTGGTCTTTTGGCGCGCTTCCATCATCGCAATCCGCTTTTCATCTTCTGCGCCAATCGTGACGTAATAATCGCGCTTGTTCTTGAGCCACAGCAATTCAAACTCGATCGCCAGTTCGATGCCTTGCTGCG
>JANOQL010000100.1:0-2098 GCA_031414835.1 Sphingomonadales bacterium
ACGTGCCGCGCTGTGCGGCGCCGAACGCGCGACGGGCAAGTTTCAGCGGATCGAGCGCGACGAAAGCGGGATCGCTACGGTTCACTATGATGGCCCCGACGGCGCTGCCACGGTGCGGACGCGCATGGTGATCGGGGCCGACGGCGCACGGTCTGCGGTGGCGCGACAGAACATACCGGGCGCAGACAAAATGCCGTGCGTGTTTGCATATCATGAAGTTGTGAAATCGCCGCCCGATGGCGAAGGCGGCTTTGACGCGGGCCGCTGCGACGTCGTTTATCAGGGCCATTTGTCACCCGATTTCTATGCGTGGGTCTTCCCGCATGGCGATACTGCCAGCATCGGCGTCGGCAGCGCGCACAAGGGATTTGCATTGCGTGAAGCGGTTGAAACACTGCGCCGCACGACAGGTCTCGACGCGTGCGAAACGGTGCGCGGTGAAGGCGCTCCGATCCCGCTCAAGCCGTTGAAACGCTGGGACAATGGTCGCGACGTTCTGGTGATCGGCGATGCCGCAGGCGTTGTCGCACCGGCATCAGGCGAAGGCATTTATTACGCAATGGCGAGCGGGCGGTTTGCCGCCGAAGCGGTCGAGACCTATCTGGCGACAGGAAAGGTGAACGCGCTCAAACTGGCACGACGCAAGTTCATGGCAGAGCATGGCCGCGTCTTCTGGGTGCTCGGGATGATGCAGTATTTCTGGTATGCGAACGACAAACGGCGCGAACGCTTCGTCACGATGTGTGCCGATCCTGATGTTCAGACGCTGACGTGGCAGGCCTATATGAACAAGCGGCTTGTGCGTTCGCAACCGATGGCGCATGTCCGCGTGTTCATGAAAGACGTGCGCCATCTTTTGAGTTCTGCTGCCTGATGCGGCGCGGTGTTCCGTGGGTAGCGCCTGTGATTGTCGCGGCAGGGGCGGCAGTTCTGGTCGCTGCTGCTGGCACGACAATCACCGAACTCGGGCCGTGGTATCGCAGCCTCAAGCAGCCTGACTGGTCTCCACCCGACTGGGCGTTCGGCGTGATGTGGACCACGATTTTCCTGCTGGCGGCGATTTCCGCTGTGCAAGGCTGGCGCAAGGCACCGACGCAAGACGATGCCAGTGCGATGGTTGGCCTGTTCGCGTTTAACGGGTTCCTGAACCTCCTCTGGAGCTTCCTGTTCTTCAAGATGCAGCGGCCTGACTGGGCGCCGATCGAGGTTGGCTTCCTGTGGCTGTCGATTGCCGCGCTGATCGTGGTATTACGGCGCTATTCGGGCATCGCGGCGGTGCTGCTCGTGCCTTATCTGATCTGGGTCAGTGTTGCAGCCGCGCTCAACTATGCAGTCGTGCAGCTTAACGCGCCGTTCGGATGAACTGGCTTGCCGATTGGGTCGATAGCGGTCGCGTGATCGATCTGCTGTTGCTTGTCATCGCGATCGAAATTGCAGCACTTGCCTTTTGGAACCGCGCTCGCTTCGCTGTCGTGCTGCTGGGGCTGTTGCCGGGGCTGTGCCTGATGCTGGCGCTCCGCGAAGCGTTGGGCGATCAGGACTGGCGAGTGATCCTTTTATGGATCACGGCATCGCTGCCGTTTCATCTTGCCGATTTGCGGCTGCGGCTGAAATAATGGCCGGGCAGCACCGCCGCCCGGCCAGATCAAGTTACTTCGATGCCGTCTTGAGATAGGCGATCACATTGGCGCGATCCTGCGGCTGTTTCAGGCCTGCAAAGATCATCTTGGTACCCGGAATATAAGCCTGCGGATTTTCAAGATACGCATAGAGCGTTTCTTCGTCCCACACTTTGCCGCTGCCTTTGTTCGCCGCCGAATAGTTGAACCCGGCAACCTGACCCGATTTGCGACCGATTATGGCATGCAGCGATGGTCCAACGCGGATCTGGCCCACTTCCAGCACATGGCAGGCCTTGCACTGGATGAACGTTTTTTCACCTGCGGCGGCATCGCCTGTCAGCGTGGAATAGGCAACTGCGACTGCCGCAGGCGCAGCAGCAGGAGCCGCGGCAGGCGTTTCGGCTGTCGTCGTTTCTTCGGCCTTTTTCTCACCGCCGCCGCACGCTGCGAGCGTAAGCATCGCTGCCGAGGCGAAA
>JANOQL010000101.1:0-6544 GCA_031414835.1 Sphingomonadales bacterium
GAGCGGCCAGATTTACGACAGCGTGCGCGGCATGGATTGGGATACTTATGACGAGTATCGCGATGATGCGCGGATGGCCGGTGCCGATTTCAGCGAAGATTATGGAGACAGCTGGGGGTATCGCGACGATCGCCCTGCGCCACCCCGTCCACCCGTGCGGCAAAAGGATCGCGATGGCGGGCTTGGCGGTGCGCTCGTGGGTGGCGCAGTGGGCGCCATTGGCGGTGCGGCTATCGCCGGTCGCGGAGACAGGCTGGCAGGGGCTTTGATCGGCGGAGGCGTTGGCGCCATTGCCGGGGCCGTGGTCGATCAGGGTGATCGTTATGGTCGCGGACCCAAGGTCAAAAAGCTCAGCAGGAAAGAGCGTCAGCGGCGCGGATATGATGATTACGGCTATGATCGTCGGGATGGTTACGGTCAGGTCGATGACTATCAGTATCGCGATGATGAAGATTACACGCGCCGTGTCGATCCACGTTACGATGACCGCCGTTACGATGATCGTCGCTACGATCAGCGCCCGCGTCCGCCGCGGGGGCCGTATCGCTATCCGGCCCAGCAGAGTTATCCGGGCCATGTGATCTACGATCAGGGCTATGGTTATGGCTATGGCCAAGGTTGGGGCGGGGGCGTCACGACGATCACCATCCAGTCGCAGCCGATTGTCACCACGACGACCACGACGTCCGAAGAAGTCGTGTATGCCTCGGTCAGCCCGCGCAAGCGCATCCATAAGCGGGTGTGGAAGCCACGGCCCAAGCCGCGCTGCGTCTGCAAGTAAGGCTCTCATTTCAGGTTCGGGGGAGGCCCGGCTGCGAATATGCAGTCGGGCCGTTTTCGTTCGGCGATCCTTCATCTTGTCCATGCGAAGGACTATGCCGACTGACGCGTTCTGGTGTTACGAGGGAGGTCGGGTGTGCAGCCAGCCGGTGCGGACGGGCAAAGCGATGACGTGCTGATGGCGCGCGTCCTTTTGCGCGATCGGGCTTCGTTCCGGCTGCTCGCCGACCGTCACGGTGAACGGATTTATCGCATCGCCTGGCGGATGACCGGAAACGCAACCGAGGCAGAAGACGTGGCGCAGGATTCGATGCTCAAGCTCTGGAGCCAGACCGGCTGGACCGCAGGGCAGGGCGGCGTCGGCGCTTGGCTGGCGCGCGTTGCGACCAATGGCTGCCTAGACCGGCTGCGCAAAAGCCGTTTCCGGTCGGATGACGAAGTTCCCGAACGCGCTGACGATGCGCCGCTGGCCGATGCCGCGATGGCGCAGGCCGATGAGGCACAGCATGCGCGCGATGCAATCGCGGAGCTGCCCGATGCCCAGCGCGCGGCGATTGTGCTCACTTATTATGAAGACCTGCCCAATCGCGATGCGGCCGACGCAATGGACCTCAATATCAAGGCGTTTGAATCGCTCCTCTTTCGTGCCCGGACAGCCTTGAAGCACGCGCTGGCGGGCCTGAGAGAGGAAGCGGCATGACGAAAGGGTTTTCCGAAGGCGAAGCAGCGATGCTAGGCCGTTTCGTGCCGCCACCGCTTGCGCCTGGCTTTGCCGATCGGGTGACGGCGCGATTGCCGTCCGAAGGTGTTATCGTGCCGAAACGTCGCGATCCGCGCGGCGGCTGGCGTCGAGGTCGGATCGCGCTTGTCGCAGGCGTTGGTAGCGCCCTGCTGAGTGTCGGGGCGGCAGCGTCGGGCATATTGGGCATCACCGTGCAGAATATGCCAGTGATCGCGACGATAGCAGCAGCAGTCGATGCGCCTCGCGCCAAACCTGTGGCTGTAGATCCGAAACCTGTGCGAGCCGCGCTTGCGAGGCCAAAGCCGGAGGTTCGAGGCCAGACTGGCGAGCGCGCGCCGCCGCCGCTGGTTCAGACGCAGTTGCCCGAAGCGACAAGGCTTGCCGAACAGATCGAAGCGCGGATGAAACGTCGCGATGCGCGCGGTCTCGGGGTGCCGAGCATCGCCATGATCGAGGCAAGGCGCGATAGAATGATCGCGCGGGGCGATCCACGCGCCGAAACCATGACTGCGGCGCTAGCCATTCTCAAGTCGCGCGAGGATGCAGGCGCGCTGCCAGCGCCAAGATCGCAAAATCAGCCAAAGCGGGACCAGTGGCGCGCGCGTATGGCCGCACTTTCTCCAGAGCAACGCGCTGTGGTCGAGGCCCGGCGTGAGCGGCGGAGACTGCAACGGCAGGAGGCTGCTGAAACCGGGGCAGCTCCAGCAGACGCCAAGCCGGCGCAGTCGGTCGATAGACGTAGTGAGTCCGGGGCCAACGGCCAACGCTTCCGCCAAAAGTGGATGGAGATGACGCCCGAACAACGCGCCGAATGGCGTGCGAGGCGCGATGCCCGTGAAGCGACGATGACGCCCGAACAGCGTCAGCAGCTTCAGGAGCGCCGCGACCAACGCCGCCAACAGATGCTTCGCGGTCGTGAAGGATTGACTGGCGGACCCGAGCCAGCGCCGCTCGACACCCCGGCCCCGCAATAGTTTCGATTGCAGCCAGCGCGTTAGCTTGGCACGGCGCACCGCATGACAGTTATGCAAAACAAGATCGTGTTGATTACTGGCGCCGCTTCGGGGATCGGGCGCGCCACTGCCAACCTCCTCCGGGCCTCAGGCGCGACCATCATTGCCGCCGACAAGGCCGATGGCGGCACGATTGCACAGGCGGCAGGCCTGACCGCCGAAGACATGGGCATTTCGCTCGATGTCAGCGCCCCGTCTATGCTCGAGGCGGCTGCCGTCGCTGTGGTCCGGCGATATGGGCGGATCGACGGGCTTGTCACGTGCGCAGGCGTGTGGATCCATGGCACCGCCACCCATGCCAGCCTTGATGACTGGAACCGCTCCATCGCTGTCAATCTGACGGGGACGCTCCATGCCGCGCGCGCTGTTCTGCCGCACATGGTCGCCGCTGGCAAAGGCGCGATCGTGACGCTTGCGGGGACCGATGCGACCAACCCGATGTCGGGCAATACGCCCAACAATGTCAGCAAGGCGGGCGTCCTCCAGCTTACCCGTTCGCTAGCCGCTGACTATGGCGGCAACGGCATCCGGGTGAATGCGATCAGCCCCGGCTATATCGAAACCCCGATGATGATGGCGTTCCAAGGATCGCGCCGCGATGCCTATCTCAAAATGCACCTGCTGCGCCGGCCGGGAGAGGCCGATGAGGTGGCAAAAGCGATCCGTTTCCTGCTGTCGGACGATGCCTCGTTTATCACAGGCGCGAATTTGCCAGTTGATGGCGGGCTGACTGCCGCGCAACTGATCCAGTATTGAGCCGCAAGCGAGGATTGCCATGACCGATTACACAACGATCCAGACCGAGATTTCCGAAGGGATCATGACGATGACGCTCAACCGGCCAGACCGGATGAATGCGTTCAACGGTGAAATGATGCTCGAACTGATCGATGCGTTCGATGTTGCCGATGCCGATGATGCGGTGCGTGCGATCATCGTAACAGGGGCAGGCGACCGCGCGTTCTGCGCCGGGGCCGATCTGGGCGGCGGCAGCGCAACGTTCGATTATGCCAAGCGCAAGGACAAAATCGATCTCGGCTCGCCGATCCAGGACGATGGCAGCGTCGATTATAGTCACCCTGGTGTTCGCGACGGCGGCGGGCGGCTGACGCTGCGGATCTTCGAATGCAAAAAGCCCGTGATCGGCGCGATCAACGGTGCAGCGGTCGGCATCGGGGTGACGATGCAGATGCCGATGGACATCAGGATCGCCAGCACCACCGCGCGGTTCGGCTTTGTCTTTGCCCGGCGCGGGATCGTGCCTGAGGCGGCATCGAGCTGGTTCCTGCCGCGACTGGTGGGGATCAGTCAGGCGCTCGAATGGTGTTATTCGGGCCGCGTATTCGGGGCTGAAGAAGCGCTGGCCGGCGGGCTGGTGCGCTCGCTGCATGAACCTGCGGACCTGTTGCCCGCCGCGCGCGAACTCGCCAAATCGTTGGTCAGCGAAAGTGCGCCGGTGTCGATCGCGCTGACCCGCGCGATGCTGTGGCGGATGATGGGCGCGAGCCATCCGATGGAAGCGCACAAGCTCGACAGCCGCGCCATCTGGTCGCGCGGGGCAAGCGGCGATGCGGCAGAAGGCGTCGCCTCGTTCCTTGAAAAACGGGCCGCCGCTTATCCCAACAAGGTGTCGAGCGACGTCCCGCATTTCGAACCGTGGATGGATGTGCCGGGTTACGGGTGACATCTCCTAGCCACCCACAATCCAAATCCGCTCATGTCGAGCGAAGTCGAGACACGGGTTCGAGCGAAGCCGAGAACTACAGTCCGCGCGGCCACAGCATCTCGGCTGCGCTCGATGCGGCCTCTCGACTTCGCTCGAGGTGAGCGGACCCGGTAGATACCACCAGCCTAATTTTGCCGCCGTTGCTCGCGCATCTTGTCCCGCGCAGCCTTGCGTTCGTCAGGCGTCAGCGTGCCATCGCGGTTGGTGTCGGATGTTTCGAACCGCGCCATTGGCCGCGAGAGCATTTCGGCGAGTGTCAGGCGTCCATCGGCATTGGTATCGGCGCGCGCCAGCATCGCTTCGGGCCCGCCTCGGCCACCACGCTTCCCGCGTTTGCCACCACGTTCGGCACGACGTTCGCCGCGGGCTGATGCGGCGCTATCGAACTCGGCGCGGCTGATGCTGCCATCCTTATTGGCATCCATCATGCCAAAGCGCCGGTCCTGCATTTCGGCACGCCGTGCGGCGCGGGTCGCATCAATCTCCTCACGGGTAACCGAGCCATCGCGATTGGCATCCATCTTTGCAAAGCGTTCCTTCACCCGTGCCTCAACCTCGGCCTTGGTCATCGGCTGGGGCGCTTTCCTGCCCTCGGGCATCTGCGCCAGCACTGGCACGGCAACCGCAATCGCAATCAGCGGAACCAGAAATTTCTTCATCATCGATCCTTCATTCTTACGCAATCGAGCATACTTCGCTCACCATCCCCAACGCACGGCCCGCCTCAACCCTTCGGTGATCTGGCCTTCGGATATTTCGCGTCCATATATGCAAGGCTGGCGGCGATCATCTCTTCGAGCACGCCCACATCCACATCGCTCAGCCGCTTGACGTAAAGACACGCCTTGCCAACCTTGTGCTTACCCAACCGCGCGAGCAGCGCGTCCTTCGCCGCATAGCCCTCGGCGAGATACAGCACCGTCTGCCCTTTGCGCGGTGAAAATCCGATCCGGCACGCATCGCCTTCGCGCCCGCTGTCGTAACGATAGTGATAGCGGCCATAGCCGATGATCGACGGCCCCCACATCGTCGCTGGTTCTCTTGACAGCCGCGCCATCATCGCATCGATTGCCACTGCATCGGCACGTTGGATGGGGTCGGCGACGGAGGCGATAGTGTCAGCCGGAGCAATCGGCGTGGGTTGGGTCTTGTTTTCGGTTTTGGCCATCGCTCCTGCACTCCCCCTGTTGCACGCGGTAGCCTTAGCGAATAGGCGCGCTTTATGGCAGATCAGAACAACCGCCCCGTTGGCAGCGCCGACATCAGAAAAGTCGTCCTCGCCTATTCGGGCGGGCTCGATACCAGCGTCATCATGAAATGGCTCCAGCAGACTTATGGCTGCGAGGTCGTGACCTTTACTGCCGATCTGGGGCAAGGTGAGGAGATCGAACCGGCGCGGCAAAAAGCGCGGGCGGCGGGCGTCCGTGAAGAACATATTTTCATAGAGGACGTGCGCGAAGAATTTGTGCGCGATTATGTCTTCCCGATGATGCGCGCCAATGCGCTGTATGAGGGGCTGTATCTGCTCGGCACCTCGATTGCGCGCCCGCTGATCGCGAAGAAGCAGATCGAGATTGCGGCAAAAGTCGGTGCCGATGCGGTCGCGCATGGGGCAACGGGGAAGGGCAATGATCAAGTGCGGTTCGAGCTCGGTTATTACGCGCTCAACCCCGATATCCGCGTGATCGCCCCGTGGCGCGAATGGGATTTGCACAGCCGCACTGCGCTGATCGAGTTTGCCGAACAGCATCAGATTCAGGTGCCCAAGGATAAGCGCGGCGAAAGCCCGTTTTCGACCGATGCCAATCTGCTCCATGTCTCCTCCGAAGGGAAAGTGCTCGAGGATCCGTGGGACGAGGTGCCCGATTACGTCTATTCGCGCACCGATCATCCCGAAGACGCACCCGATGTGCCCGAAACGATCACGGTCGATTTCGAACGCGGCGATGCGGTCGCGGTCAATGGCGAGGGGCTTTCGCCAGCGTCGCTGCTCGCGAAGCTCAACGAGATGGGGAAGCGCCACGGGATCGGGCGGCTCGATCTCGTTGAAAACCGCTTTGTCGGGATGAAATCGCGCGGGATGTATGAAACGCCGGGGGGCACGATCCTCCATCTGGCACATCGCGGGATCGAGTGTCAATTGCTCGATGCCGCGATGCGCCAGATGGAGGATCGTGCCGCCCGGCGTTTCATACATCCCGCGCGATTTCATGCCCACAAAGCGGTTTTCGACGAGATCGAGCCGCCCGATCCCGTGGCGCTTGCCCATCTCGTTGAGCCGCG
>JANOQL010000102.1:0-2769 GCA_031414835.1 Sphingomonadales bacterium
GGTTCGCGGCAAACAATTCTACGGCCGCGCGCCAGTCATCGCCGATAACGGCCCTGACGATGTCGGGCAGGGCCGGTTGTTGCCAACAACCTCGATCGACCAGTTCGCAGCGACACTCGCCAGCTGGTTCGGCGTTGCAAATGGCGACTTGCCCTACGTTATGCCCAACATCGCAAACTGGAACCAGAGCCAATGGAATCTGGGGTTTGTTTGAGAGGCAAAGAGAGCATCGAGCGTTGCGTTAATTTTTCGCTCGACTGAGCCTACTGTGACGAAATGAAAAATCTCACAGTTGCCCTGTCCGATGAGCGGTATCACCGCGCCCGCGCCAAGGCGGCGGAGACGGGACGATCATTGTCGGCCATCGTTGCCGAGTTTCTCGATCAGTTTGCCGAGAGGGAAACCGAGTTCGAGCGGTTAAAGCGCATGGAGCATGAACTTCGCGCCGAATTGGATGCAAAGGGGATCGGTCTCAAAGCGTCAGAGAATTTGTCTCGTGATGAACTATATGAAGAGCGCTTCCGAAAGTGACCGTGTTTCTCGACACGAACATCCTGATCTACGCCGCACTCGATGACATTGACGACCAGAACAAACGCAGGCGCGCCATAAGGCTGATCGACGAAGGCAGTTGCGCCCTGTCTGTTCAGGTTCTCAACGAGTTTGTGGTCCAGTCAACGCACACCAAACGCCAAAATGCTCTCAAACTCGATCAAGCACTTGCCTATGTCAAAACTTGGCTACGTTTTCCCATCCAGAAGTTGACGCTACAATTGTTCGACCGTGCGGCTTTCGTCATGCAGCTCGGCGGCTTCTCATGGTGGGGCAGCCTGATCGTCGCGGCGGCACAATCGCAGGGCTGCGACATTCTCTACAGCGAAGACATGCAGCATGGGCGGATCATTGACGGGTTGAGGATCGTCAATCCGTTCCGGTAAGGGACCGTTGACAATCGCGTGAACGTACACGATCATGCACAGATGATACACGTTAACGCCACCGATTTCCGCAACCGCATCGCGCACTGGATGGACCGTGCCGCCGACGATCATGTGCCGTTGCTGATCACCCGGCAGGGGCATGAACCTTCGGTGCTGCTGACGCAATCTGACTATAACAGCATGGTGGAAACGCTGTATCTCAAGTCAAGTCCGCGCAACGCTGCACGGCTCGATGCGTCGATTGCCGAACTTAACGCGGGAAAAGGGATCGAGCGCGAGCTGATTGATCTGTGAGGATCATTTTCTCGTCGCGGGCGTGGGACGATTATCTTTGGTGTCAGCGCGAAGAGCCAAAGCTCCTTGCCCGCCTTAACGATTTGATCGAGCAATGTCGGCGACACCCTTTCCGAGGAACCGGCAAGCCCGAACCGTTGCGTGAAAACTGGACAGGTTTCTGGTCACGCCGGGTCAGCGACAAACACCGTCTGGTCTACAGAGTCATCGGCAAAGGCGACGAGCCGCGATTGGAGATCGCGCAGTGCCGGTTTCATTACTGAAACCGGCCCCGACGAAACCCTACCCCTCAGCCTTCACCTTCGCCTTGCCGCCCTTTTTGCCCTTTTTGGGCGGAGCGCCGACGATTTCAAAGGCGAGTGCATTGTCCTTCAAGTGCACCGAGACTTCGCCACCGTGGATTAGCTTGCCGAACAGCAATTCTTCGGCGAGCGGCTGTTTGATCTTTTCCTGAATCAAACGCCCCATCGGGCGTGCGCCATAGAGCTTGTCATAGCCGCGTTCGGTGAGCCACGCCTTCGATTCATCGTCGAGCTTGATGTGGACATCGCGGTCAGCGAGCTGGAGTTCGAGCTCGAGAATGAACTTGTCAACGACGCGCGCAACGACTTCGGGCGGCAGATAGCTGAACGGCACGATCGCATCCAAACGGTTGCGGAATTCGGGCGTGAACATCTTCTTCACCGCTTCTTCGCCTGCATCTTCCTTCGAGATGTTGGTGCCGAAGCCGATCCCGTCACGCGCCATATCGGCGGCACCGGCATTGGTTGTCATGATCAGGATCGTGTTGCGGAAATCGACCGTTTTGCCATGATGATCGGTCAGCCGCCCGTTATCCATCACCTGCAACAAGATGTTGAACAGATCGGGGTGCGCCTTTTCGATTTCGTCGAGCAGCAGCACCGAATGCGGCTGCTGATCGATGGCATCTGTCAGCAATCCGCCCTGATCATAACCGACATAGCCAGGAGGCGCACCGATCAGCCGCGATACCGAATGCCGCTCCATATATTCGCTCATGTCGAACCGCTGGAGCGGGATGCCCATGATCGACGCAAGCTGCTTGGCAACTTCGGTTTTCCCGACGCCTGTTGGCCCTGTAAACAGATACGAACCGATCGGCTTTTCGGGATTGCGCAGTCCGGCGCGCGACAGCTTGATCGCGCTCGACAGCTTCTCGATGGCATCGTTCTGGCCGAACACCACACGCTTCAAATCGGTATCGAGCGATTCCAGTGCCTTTTTGTCATCGGATGACACCGATTTGGGCGGGATGCGCGCCATCGTGGAGATCACCATCTCGATCTCCTTGGGCGTGATCACTTTCTTGCGCTTGTGTTCGGGCACCAGCATCTGCATCGCGCCAACCTCGTCGATCACGTCGATCGCCTTGTCGGGCAGCTTGCGGTCGTTGATGTAGCGCGAGGAGAGCTCGACCGCGGCCTTGATCGCCTCGGCGGTGTAGCGCACGTGGTGATAGGCCTCGTAGTAGGGCTTGAGGCCCTTGACGATCTTGATCGCGTCCTCGAGCGAG
>JANOQL010000103.1:0-4600 GCA_031414835.1 Sphingomonadales bacterium
AGCTTTGCGCGATGCAATGTGCGGCTGTGCCCGATCGAATGGCCCGATCAGAGCCTCGAACATTTCGATCTGACAGTCCAGCCAGCGGGCAGTATTGCAACAAAGCCCGTGCGGATGGGCCTCGTCAATTTAAGCCGCCTCGTGGTCAATGACGCGACAACATGGCTCGACGTCACAAGTGTGACGCGCATTTCGGTCGATCGCCCGATTCCGGTGTCGCGTCCCGACGATCCGACGGTTGCGGCTGTCGCCAGATCAGCGCGCGAAAGCCGCGATACCAGCGATCTGTCGCCTGCCAATTTCCTTTATCCATCGGCTCAAATTCCTGCCGATGCAGGCATTGCGGCGTGGGCGGCAGTGTCATTGGCGCACGACCGGGGTGCAGTCGATGCCGTTCGTGACCTCTCATCGCGGATATGGCAGGAGTTCCGCTATGATGGCGATGTGACCCGCGCCGATACGATGCCCGCGCAGGCGTTTGCGATGCGGGCAGGGGTGTGCCAGGATTTTGCGCAGGTGATGATCTGCGGGTTGCGCGCGGCGGGGCTGCCAGCGGCGTATGTCAGCGGGTATATTCGTACGGTCCCGGAAGAGGGTGAAGCGCGGCTCATGGGTTCGGACGCGATGCACGGATGGGTGCTGGCATGGTGCGGAGACACGCGCGGCTGGATCGGGTTTGATCCGACCAACGGCATTTTCATGGCCGAAGACCATGTGCTCGTCGCGGTCGGGCGCGATTTCCTCGACATCGCGCCGCTTGACGGCATTTTCACAGGTGCTGGAACGCAAACCGTGTCGGTCGAGGTCGATGTAATCCCGGTCTAGTTTTCGCCCATTCTAATTTTCACGGCGCACGCGGACGCCGGGCCGGTCATCGATATTGGCGAAATACGATCCCATCGCGGCTTCACGAATGCGGATTTTCATGCCCACCTTGGGGGTGCGGATGTTCGCGGTATCGGTTTGCACCCAGCGCGCGCCGTCTTCGATCACGAAACTCCATTTGCCTGCGCGATTGATGCCTGCCGATTTGATCGTGGATTCGATCTCGGTGATTTTTTCGATGTCATCGACTTCGGATTTGCGCCCGCCGAAAATGCCGAGATCGGGGATCGTGAAGCCGAACAACCCGCGCCGCGCCTTTTTCACCTCGGCCTTGTCGAGAACGACGACCTCGCTGTTCTTTTCGGCTGTATCGAGCCGTTCGACCTGTGTGTCATAGCAGGCAAGCCGCGCGGCGGGATCAGCAATCGCGCGGCAGCTGATGAGCTTTTCGAACGCCTCGGGCCGCTTGGGCGGCTCCTTTTGAGCGGATGCAGGTGCCGTAACAAGGCATAGCGGCAGGGCGAAGGTGGCAGCGCGGATCATCGGAATTTCCTCTCAACGCGGCGATTGCCACCGAATCGCGCGCCTGCCAAGCCGCGCGTCTTGCACCGTGACGTGTTGCATTAAGGTGACAGTTTGGGCCGAAAGCGGATCACGCAAGTGAATCGCCGTTTACTTGAGGTTCATGTTCGGCGAAAGCGCCGGGCAAGTCGGAAAAGAACGGGCGGGGTGCGTCCACCGTCCTTCATGCCCGGCGACAATGATTCGACCGCAAGGTCGTCAACTCCAGAATAAGGGACTGGATTGTGAAAAAGACTCAGACATTTTCGAGCCTGAAGGCCAGCGCAGCTCCGTTGGTTCTTGGTCTCGCGCTCATTTCTGCTCCTGCGTTTGCGCAGGCCGCTGAAGAAGAAGCCGCCGCCGTCGACGAAATCGTCGTGACCGGAACGCTGCTTTCGAACCCCAACCTCGAACAGTCGTCGCCCGTCAACGTGACGACCGCTGAAACGATTGCGCTTCGCCAGAACAACGTGGCCGAAGAAGTCCTTCGTGACATTCCGGGCATCGTTCCGAACATCGGTTCTGCTGTGAACAACGGCAACGGCGGGGCATCGTTCGTCGATCTTCGCGGCCTTGGTTCATTCCGCAACATCGTGCTGCTCGACGGCAACCGCATTGCGCCTTCGGGCCTCGTCGGTCGCGTCGATTTGAACAACATCCCGCTCGCGCTCGTTGAGCGTGTCGATGCGTTCACCGGCGGTGCCGCGACGACATATGGTGCCGATGCCGTGTCGGGCGTCGTCAACTTCGTGACGCGACGTGATTTTGAAGGCATGGAGCTTTCGGTCGGCAACAAGATCACCGAACGTGGCGATGGCAATTATTTCCGTGCCGATCTGACCGTCGGCGCCAATTTCGACGATGGCCGCGGTAACGCGACGCTGTCGATCGGCTACCAGAACGCCGATCCTGTTTATCAGGGTGCACGCCCCGTTTCGATCGACAACATCGATTCGTTCTCGGGCTTTGTCGGTGGCGGTTCAGGCACCTCGGTTCCTTCGCGCATCTCGGGCACGCGGCCATTGATCGCAGGCACCAATACGCCAAATACTGATCCTACAGTTGTCAATGGCGGCCTTCGCCAGATCAATGCGGCTGGCCAGGCTGTTGGCACATTTCAGTTTTTCAACTTCAACCCGTTCAACATCTTCCAGACGCCGTTTAACCGCTTCAATGCGTTTGGCTCGGCGCGCTATGAAGTTGCCGATGGCATCGAAGTATACAGCCGCGCATTGTTCTCGAAGAATACCGTTGATACGATTATTGCGCCTTCGGGTTCGTTTGGCGGCACGATTGCAATCCCGCTGTCGAACCCATTCCTTCCGGCCACCACGCGCAACCAGCTTTGTGCTTTCAACACGTCGACCGTTGCTGGCGTTTACACGCCGCGCTTCACGCCTGCTGAATGTACAGCAGCGGCGGCTGCAACGAGTGCAACCGATCCAAACTTCCGCAGCGTGACAACGACTCTCAACCGTCGTGCCGTTGAAGTCGGTCCGCGTATTTCGAACTTCCAGACGACGATTTTCGATTTCCGCACGGGTGTTCGCGGTGACATCACCGATAGCATCTCGTTCGATGTCAACGGGTCGTATGGCGAATCGGAAAACATCCAGACGCTACAGGGTTACACCCTCCAGTCGCGCATTCAGGCGGCTGTGTTTGCCACGAACACGACGAGCTGCCTTGCCGCAGGACCTGGTCGTCCAACGACAGCGGCTTCGACCGGTGCAGGTTCGGGCTGTGTTCCGCTGAATATCTTTGGGCCCGCAAACTCGATCACTTCGGCGATGACACCGTTCATCACTGGCGAAAGCACGACGATCGTGCGCACGACGCTGGCTCAGGCACGCGCTGTGATCAATGGCGATTTCGGCTTCACCGTTCCTTCGGCGGAAGAGCCAGTCAACTTCGCAGTCGGTGGTGAGTATCGCAAGTATTCTGCTCAGCAGCGGTCAGACACGCTGTCGCAGACGCCGGGCGAACTCGGTGGTGCCGGTGGCGCTGCGCCGAACATCGATGGCGGCTATGACGTTTATGAAGCCTTTGGCGAATTGAACGTGCCGCTTGTTTCGGACAAGCCCTTCTTCCACAGCCTGTCGATTGAGGGTGGCGTTCGCTATTCGAGCTACACGGTCGATGCACCGACCAGCCCGAGCTACAAGACCACCACGTATAAGGGTGGTGCAACCTGGTCGCCGGTCGAAGACATCAAGTTCCGTGGCAACTATGCGCGTGCCGTTCGCGCGCCAAACATCTCGGAGCTGTTCACGCCAGTGACGGTCGGGCTGACCAGCCTCGTCAACGACCCATGCGCTGGTGCGGCACCGACGACCAACGCCAACCTTCGTGCGATCTGCCTTGCGCAGGGCGCGCCGGTTGGAACGATCGGCAGCATCACCCAGCCGACAGCGGCTCAGGCCAATTTGTCGACTGGTGGTAACCTGAACATCAAGCCCGAAAAGGCGACCAGCTACACCTTCGGCACGGTGCTGACGCCAAGCTTCGCGCCTGGTCTGTCGTTCACTGTCGATTATTACAACATCAAGGTGAAGCGCGCGATTTCGACCCCCACCCCGGGCGATCTCGTGACGTCTTGCTTCGGCAACATCACGGCGGCTTCGGCTACCAGTGCTGCCTGTACCTCGATCGGTCGTAACCCGATCACCGGCGGTCTCGACGGTGATCCGTCGATCACGCCAGGTCTGCTTGCCAACCTGTCTAACCTTGGTCGTCTCGAAACCGACGGGATTGACGTTGCGCTCAACTACAAGCGCGATGTTGGCTTTGCTGATCTGTCGTTCAGCACGGTCGGCAACTACACGTTCAATTCGAAGTTCAACGCAAATACTCAGGCGCCCGGAGGCGGGCTCCTGCGCGAATGCGTTGGGTATTACAGTGTGAACTGCGCCTCGATCCAGCCGAAGTTCCAGTGGACCTCACGTTTGACGTTCGGCTTCGACCAGTTCGATCTGTCGCTTCAGTGGCGTCACCTCGACAATGTCCGGCAGGAACCGCAGGACGTGATCGACAGCGGACCAGCCTTCTCGGGGACACTCCCGACCGGCGGTGCCGGCAAGTTTGCGGGTGACACAGTCGATTTCGGTCGCATCAGTTCATATGATTACTTCGACTTTACGGCCCGTTTCAGCGTCAACGACAATCTGGAACTCGTCGGAACGGTTAACAACCTGCTTGACAAGGATCCGCCATT
>JANOQL010000104.1:0-5781 GCA_031414835.1 Sphingomonadales bacterium
GCGCGCGATGCGCGGCTATTTCGATATGATGCTCGAAGTCGCCGATGCGCTGGTGGCCAAATGGGAGCGCAATCTGGGCGGCGATGTCAACGTGCCCGATGACATGACGCGCTTCACGCTCGACAGCATCGCGATTGCAGGGTTCGGATATCGGTTCAATTCGTTCGAGAAGGACGGTCTTGACCCGTTCTTGGAAGCGCTTGCGACGGCACTGACCGAGTGCATGAACAAGACGACGCGCCTGCCGATCCAGCAGCGGTTTGCCAAAAAGGGACAGGCGCGGCTTGAAGCGGCAATCGGCACGATGAATACCCTCGTCGATACGGTGATCGCCGAACGTCGCGCCAATCCCACGTCCGAAGGCGATCTCCTCAACCTGATGCTCGAGGCCAAAGACCCGCAATCGGGCGAGCAACTGACCGATCTCAACATCCGCTACCAGATCCTGACGTTCCTGATCGCGGGGCATGAGACGACGTCGGGGATGCTGAGCTTTGCGTTCTACCAATTGCTCCGCCACCCCCATGCCCTCGCGCAAGCCTATGCTGAGGTCGATCGCGTGCTGCCGGGCGACAAGCGGCCCGATATGGCCGATGTCGCCAAGCTCGATGTCATCGAACGAATCCTCAAGGAAACGCTGCGGCTCTGGCCGACCGCGCCTGCCTTTTCGGTGGGGCCGCGCGAAGATGAAGTGATCGGCGGGCGTTACACGATGCGCAAGGATCGCCCCGTCAATGTGATGACGCCCGCGCTCCACCGCCATCCGGCGGTGTGGGATCGTCCGACCGATTTCGACATTGATCGCTGGCTGCCCGAAGCCGAGGCGAAGCGACATCCGCACGCTTACAAACCGTTCGGCAACGGGATGCGCGCGTGCATCGGGCGGCAATTTGCGATGGTCGAGGCCAAAATGGGGCTTGCCATGCTGCTCCAGAAATTCGCGATCTCGGACAGGCGCGATTACCGGCTGACGATCAAGGAAACGCTATCGATCAAGCCCGATGATTTCACGATGCGGATCGATGCGCGCGCGCCGCACAGCCGGATGATTGCCGCACCGGTGGCAATTGCCAACGACAATCCCGAACCAATCTCAGCGGCAGGTGCAGGGCGGCGATTGTCGGTGATCTGGGGCAGTTCGTTGGGCACCGCGCGCGACATTGCCGAAGAGATCGCCGAACGCGCTGAAGCCGATGGCTTTGAAGTCCGCGTTCGTTCGATGGACGAAGCATTGGGCACGATCCCTGATGAACGCGTCGTGATTGCAGTGACCGCGACGTATAACGGCAAGGCACCCGACAGTGCGGTCAAGGCCGAAGCCGCCTTGGACGCTGGCGCGTTCGACGGAGTCGATTGGGGCACGACCAAATTTGCTGTTCTCGGCCTTGGCTCCTCAAGCTGGCCCAATTTTCAAGCGTTCCCGCAGCGCGTTGATGCGGCATTTGCTGCGACGGGTGCTGAGCGGCTAGTGCCATTGGGGTCAGCTGATACCGAAGGCGATTTCGATGCGCAGGTCGGCAGCTTCCTGACGCAGCTCTGGACAGCACTCGGGGCCAAGGGCGGCGATGCCAAGGCATCGGGGCTGTCACTGACGATGGTCGATACGCTCGACGCGCGCGCGGCGGTTCTCCCCGAAATGGCGGTGCCGGTCGAGATCATTGCGAATGAGGAACTTGTGCGCTCGCATGAGGGATTGTTCGACAATGCGAAGACCAATCCGCGCCAGTCTACGCGGCTGATCCGGGTCAAACTGCCCGTAGGCACGACCTACGCCACCGGCGATCACCTCGCGATCTTCGCGCGCAATCCCAAGGCGCAAGTGGATCTCGCCATCGAGCGATTGGGCGTGCCGGGCGCGGCGCAACTGGTGCTGTCAGGCGCGAGCGGACGGTTCCGCCATCTGCCGCTCGGGCGGACGGTGACGGTGCGGCAATTGCTGACCGATTTTGTCGAAATCCAGGACGCGCTCCCAAAGCGTGCTTTTGAAGCTGCGACTACGGCAACACGCTGCCCGCATACGCTGGCGCAATTGCAGGCGATGGCAGGCGAGGGCTGGGACGAGGTGCAGGCATCGCGGCTGTCGTTGCTTGGGCTGCTGATCAAATTTCCGGCGATCGAAATGGGCCTCGATCAGTTTGTCGAGCTTTGCGCCGCGATTGCCCCGCGCTTCTATTCGATCGCCTCATCGCCGCTGGCGTCGCCTGACATGTGCGATTTGATCGTCGGGACTAACAAGGCACCGGCTTGGTCGGGCGTTGGCGAACATCAGGGGTTTGCCTCGTCGCACATGCGCGACCTCGCGGCGGGCGAGCATGTCTTCGGCTATGTCCGCAGGCCCAACCCGCCGTTTGCGCCGCCAGCCGATGCCAGCGTTCCGATGATCCTGATCGGCCCCGGAACCGGCGTCGCGCCATTCCGCGGCTTCCTGCAAGAGCGAGAAATGCAGCGGGCAAATGGCGTAACGACGGGGCCGATCCACCTGTTCTACGGCCTCAAGCACCCCGATCACGACTGGCTCTGCCGCGAAGAAATGGAAGGCTGGGCGGCGAGCGGCCTTGTCACACTCCACCTCGCGCAATCGGCAGTCGAGGGGCAGCCCGATTATGTCCAGCACGCGCTGCTCGCGGCGAGTGACACAGTCTGGCCGCTGATCGACGCTGGTGCCAATATCTTTGTGTGCGGAGACGGACGCCAGATGGCCCCTGCGGTCCGTGAAGCGCTGATCGATATGGCCGAAGCCAAAACCGGCCAGTCCCGAGACGCGGCGTCAGGCTGGCTCGAAAGCCTGATCGATGCAGGCCGATACCATCAGGATGTCTACGGCTTCGGGAAGTAGAGCGTCAGTACCCACCCGACGCATCGCGCGCCGCATCGGCGGCACTTTCGGGTTCATCGTTGAACTTGATCGACGGCTCGGTCGCCTCTTCTGGCGTCATGGGCGTCGTGGACATGCTCGTTGATTGGCTTTCGGCCAGCTCCTTCCCAACCTCGTCGAACGTCGCTTGAGTTTCGCGACCGATAGCGCTCAAGTTTTTCTTTACATAAGCCGCCATGGCTTGCTCCTCGATCTGCTCGTTCACGGCGCGGCCCTCGATTTTGGCATCGATTGTTTCATACATCACCGGCAATCCAACGGTCGTAATGAAGGTCTGCGCGTCCAAAACCTTTTGATCCTTGGTGTTGGCTGATCCGGGATCGAACGACACCGTCACTGTCGTGCGGCTGTCTCCCCGGGCTTCGGCAACAGCGACAAGCGTGCCGACGTGGAGCTGCCCTCGGCGAAACTTCCATTCGACACGGTGACCGGGACCGGTTTCAACCTTCACATCGTCCAAGGCAAGCAGCCCGCTTCCCATTCCCCGGGGAACGCTGGTCCGCAACATCTCCGCACTGACTTGCGCGATCGGACGGTCATAAGTTTCGGTATAGCCTGATCCGCTCAGCGCGAATCCTACCGCCACAGCAATGGCCAAGGCTCCTGCGAAAACGACTCCCCGCATCGTGATCTCCTGCTCGTTTTTCCGGGCCTGCGATACTGTCGGATGGTAAAGAAAGCGTGATCAGCGACGCAAACCTACATCCGGGCGCAATCGCGCTTCTGATGATAGATGCCATTCCGCTCCAACGGCTACGAAGTTAATCGGCAGCCTTCACCAAAGCCCCTGCCGCCTTCAACCCCAATTTCGCTTTGAGCGTCAGCGGGGTTGGCTCGAACTTCCAGTCGGAGACGATTTTTTCACCGCGTCCCTTGTCTTCGGGGGACATAGTTTCTGTAAATCCGGCAATCCAGTCGCGCTGTTTCTGTGTTGGCTCGGCGACCTGTTTCATTGACAGCGTGTAATAAGCAAAGGTGCGCGCGGCGTCCTTGGGGATCGCATCGCTATTGTGGAGCGAGGCGAGCGCCCGCAGCGCGTTGACCTCTCCTTGCTGCCCGGCGCGGGTGAGCCATTCGAGCGCCTGATCGGTATCGTCGGCCTCGAAATAGAGCCGCGCCACATCGTGCTGAGCCAGCGCATAGCCTGCCTCAGCGGCGACCAGCTTCCATTTGAGCGCTACGGGCTTGTCGGGCTCCCCTACAATCCCGCCCAGCCCGAGGTAATAGCTGCCGAGCATATAGGCTGCGAGCGGATCGCCCGCATCGGCCGCCTTTTGAAAATAGCCGAATGCCGCCAGCTGGTCCTTTGCTCCGCCAAGCCCCAGATGCCGCATCATGCCGAGATGGTAGAGCGCCTCGGTATTGCCCTTTTCGGCCAAGGCTTCGAGTTTAGTGGCAAGGTAAGCGCGGGTCAGCTTCTCAGGCGCAGGGGCCGCGGCGAGCAGCAGCAAAGGCGCGAGCCAGCGGATCACGTTCTTGCCCGCAACGCCGAAATCGTCGTCCCTGCACTGATCCGTTCGGGATCGGTCTTGAGATGGAGGACGCGGACGCCCTTGTGCTGCATCGCTTCGGCGAGGGCGGGCGCAAATTCGGCTGTCGTTTCGACTGTCGCAGCCCATGCGCCATAAGCCCGCCCGAGTGCGGCAAAATCGGGATTGCGCAATCCGGTGCCGACCACGCGCCCGGGATATTCGCGTTCCTGATGCATCCGGATCGTGCCATAGGTGCCGTTATCGACGATGATCACCAGCATGTTGCAGTCGTACTGAATCGCGGTCGCGAGCTCCTGCCCGTTCATCAGGAAATCGCCATCGCCTGCCACCGCGACAACGCATTTGTCGGGACAGCGCAGGCTCGCGGCGACGGCGGCGGGTGGGCCATAGCCCATCGCGCCTGCGGTCGGCGCAAGCTGCGTCCCCCAGCCTGAATAGCGCCAGTACCGGTGCCACCAGCCGCTGAAATTGCCCGCGCCGTTGCAGATGATGCTGTCGGCGGGAAGCTGATCGCGCATCGTGCCGACGCACATTCCGAGATCGAGCTTGGTATCGAACGGCTGCGGCGTGCTCCATGCGCGCCAGTCCTCATTTGCCGCGTCGCCATCGGAAAAGCGGATGATGTCATCGTCCCACAAAGCGGCAAACTCGGCGAATTCGTGCGGATACGCACAGATCGGAAGGTCAGCGCGATAGACGCGATTGAGCTCGGTCGGGTCGGGGTGGACGTGGATCAATATCTGGTCAGGATGATCGGGCGTGATCAGCGTATAGCCATCGGTCGTCGCCTCACCCAGCCGCGCGCCGACCGCGAGGATCAGGTCGGCCGCCCTGATCCGCTCGAGCAATTTGGGGTTGGGGCCATAGCCGAGGTTACCCGCCCAGACCGGGCAGTCATTGGCAATCGCATCCTGCCGCCGGAATGCGCCTGCGACAGGCAGCCCGGTCCGCGTCGCGAACTGAGCAAAATAATGCGCCGCGCCGGCGTTCCATCCCGCACCACCGACGATGGCGATAGGGTTTGTCGCATCTTTGAGCATGTCCATGACCAGCTGCATCGCCTCGCCATCGGGGTCTTGTTCGGGCGGAGAAATGCGCGGGCGATCTCGTGTCTCGACGAGGTCGCGCAGCATGTCTTCGGGCAGTGCGAGCATCACCGGCCCGGGGCGTCCCGACAGCGCGGTGGCATAGGCGCGCGCGACATATTCGGGGATGCGGCGGGCATCGTCGATCCGGCTCGCCCATTTGCACAAGGGCGCGAACATCGCGGGCAGATCGACTTCCTGAAACCCCTCACGATCACGATCGCCGCGCGCAACATCGCCGACGAACAGGATCATGGGTTGCGAATCCTGCATCGCGACATGAACGCCGATCGACGCATTGGTCGCCCCCGGCCCGCGCGTCACGAAC
>JANOQL010000105.1:0-2832 GCA_031414835.1 Sphingomonadales bacterium
TATCTGCGGGTGCGCGTTTGCAGATGCTCGTTCGCGCCGGCCTCGCGCCGCAAGTGCCGCCGGCGGCGCGCTGGCCGCTGGCGAAGCACCTGATCGCATGACCAGCGATCCGCTTCATTTCGAATTCTTCAATGAAATCGCCATCATCGATCAACTTGCCGGCACAGCGTTCGATCGCACTTTGCCCAAGGGTATGACCCGCGCGCAATTCGGGGTGCTCAACCACTTTGTCCGGCTGGGGCATGAAGCATCGTCGCCTGCGCAGCTCGCCAGCGCGTTTCAGGTCACACGCCCGACGATGACGAGCACGCTGGCCAGACTGAACCGGCAGGGATTGATCGCTGTTCGCCCCGATCCTGCCGACGGGCGTGGCAAACTCGTGTCGATCACCGACAACGGACGCGCGATGCGCGATCGTTGCATTGCCGGGATCGGAAAAGCTACGGCGGTGCTGGACGATTTGGCAACTCCGGCCGAAATTTCGGCACTATTGCCGGTGCTGCGCAGAATCCGCATCGGGCTCGACACTGCGCGGTGATCGTGGCGATCGCAAAAAACAGCGCAATAGGTGCATTTTGGCACAGATAGTCCAACCCTAAAGTTGCAAGGCGGCGCAATTGATCGCATAGGCTTATGCCAAGGGTCGCCAAAAGGGGGGAAGGCAAAAGACATGCTGCTTTCGCGCAACTATGCTCCGCATGACGATCTTTTGCCCTATGTCCGGCGCCACTATGTGTTTCAAGCCGATCTCCCTGAAGATTTCGTCATCACGGATACACTGCTGTCCGAAACCGCGTTTGTGCGGATTTTGATCAAGGGCGATTGGGCGGCCGAGCTTGCGCCAGGCGATTGGGCAAAGGCCGGACCGGTTGTTTTGTTTGGCGGCAATAGCAGGCCATTTCGCGTCCGCGTAACCGGGCCGTTCATTGTCGCAGGGTTTGCCATCCGCCCCAGTGCATGGACTTGCCTTTTTGCGCATCCTGCTCCCGAGTTTGCCGATACGATGTGTCTGCTATCGAAGACGTGGGGCGATGAAGCCGACACGATGTATCAAGCGATCGCCGCAGCAGTCGACGATGAAGGCATAGTCGCTGCTATCGAAGAATCGATCCGGCGGCAGATTGCCCATATCGGCAAGCCGAAGACCGATGCCGAAATTGCACGTTTCGAAACGATCGCCCGAACCGATAGTGCGCGCAAGATCGAAACGATCAGCGAAGAACTGGGCCTTTCGGTGCGCCAGATCGAGCGACGCTGCCTCCAGACCTATGGCATCAGCCCCAAAGCGGTCATGCGAAGGAGCCGTTTCCTCGATATGGCCACCGCGATCCGCGGCTTCAGTACGCCAAGCGAAGAAGAATTGGCGCAGCTCAGATATTTCGATCAGTCGCATTTGAACCGCGAATTTCGCCATTTTGCGGGCATGCCGCCCGGTGCGTTCTCGAAGGCCGTGACGCCATTATTCACAGCAGGTCTCAAGCTGCGCGACGAGGGCAAGGCTCTCGAATAAGCGTCTAGTGCGCGAAGACAGCGCCGGGAATGACGCGAAAACGATGACTGTTCTCCGGGGCATCGGCAAATAATGCGGCGTCGGTTCCGGTAAGCCATGCCTGCCCTCCGCTGGCGCCGATGCGCGATAACAGCGCGGCCCGGCGCGGCGCATCGAGATGCGCGGTGACTTCATCGAGGAGTAATATCGGCCTCGACCCGCGCCGCTCGGCGACCAGATCGGCGTGTGCCAGCACGATCCCCAACAACAATGCTTTTTGTTCACCGGTCGAACATCGTGCGGCAGGCTGGTGCTTGTCGGCGTGCATCACCAAAAGGTCGATCCGGTGCGGCCCTTCGCGTGTCCGTCCTGCGGCAGCATCAGCTTCGCGCGCGCGCGCGAGGCGCGCTGCGTAGCCAGTGTGATCCCAACTTTCGATCGAAACGTGCGCGCGCGCAAACAGGGCAGGCGGCATTCCTGCAAACACAGACGTCAGCGCATCGATCAAACGGATGCGCGCCGCCATGATCGCGCTGCCATGATGCTCCATCTGGGCTTCCAGTGCGTCAAGCCACGCCGGATCGGCCGAGGTATCGGCGCCAAGCAGCCGGTTCCGCTGACGCATCGCGGCGTCGAACCGGGTCGTTTCGCGCGCATGACCAGGCTCAAGCGCGAGAACCAGCCGATCGAGAAAGCGCCGCCGTTCGCTCGCGCTGTCAGCGAACAGCCGGTCCATGGCAGGCGTGATCCAGACAATGGCAACCCGTTCTGCCAGCGAGGATGCCGACGCATTTGCGCCGTCGATCCGCACCAGGCGGCGCTCTGGTGCTGCGGGTTGGGTGCCGATCCCGATCCGGCTTTCGGACACATCGGCCACAACAGCAAAGCTGCCTGTCGCACCGCTGCGTGCCATATCGGCAAGCGCCGCCCCGCGCAGACCGCGTCCGGGGGCCAACAGCGAAACCGCTTCGAGAATATTGGTTTTGCCAGCGCCATTATCGCCGGTCAGCACATTGATCGCAGGTCCGGGTTCGATCAGCGCATCGGCGTAGCTGCGGAAGTCTGTAAGGGTCAGTCGCGCAACGGCCATCGGTGCGCCATAAGCAGGTTTGGCGCAGCCGCAATCGCGTATTGCCCTCACGCGCCCATACGCCTAACGCGACCCAGTCCAATGTCCGTCGCACAATGTGCGTCGGTTGGCACGGTCGGGACGTAGCGCAGCCTGGTAGCGCATCACACTGGGGGTGTGGGGGTCGCAGGTTCGAATCCTGTCGTCCCGACCAAAATATAAGTTTCGTGTAAGTTGTTGATTTTACTACGAAAAATACCCCATTTTCAGCCTG
>JANOQL010000106.1:0-3931 GCA_031414835.1 Sphingomonadales bacterium
GGTAATGAGCGCATCGTCATCGAGGATGTCGGCAATGGCAATGTCGGGCAGGGCATCCAGTTGCGCATAAACCGGCGCGAAATCGGTCTCGACAGTCGCTTTGAGCAGTGCTTCAAAGCTCGGGATGACGAAGTAATTTTGTTGATAATCATCGATCCGGTATTCAGTGCGCATGACGCGGAGCAGATCGAATCCAATCCGGTTGGGGCTTTCGCTTTCGAGTGCGAAGCGGCTTTCACCCGCGCTCGAAACGATGCCTGCACCATAGATTCGCAAAGCCCCTGCTTCCTCGATCAGCCCGAATTCGACCGTGTACCAGTAAAGCCGTGCCAGTTTGTGCAATGCGCCAAAGCCAAGGCTGCGCAACCCGCCTTTGCCATAGGCCTGCATGTAATCGGCGAACACCGGATCGGCGAGCATCGGCACATGGCCGAACACATCGTGGAATACGTCGGGTTCCTCGAGATAATCGAGCTGATCGCGGCGGCGGATAAAATTGCCTGCAACAAAGCGGCGATTGGCAAGATGATCGAAGAACACAGCGTCAGGCACCAGCCCCGGCACGGCAACGACCTGCCACCCCGTCGCTGCCATCAATCGCGCGTTGAGTTCACGATAATCGGGGATGCCGGGCTTCGTCAGCCGCAGGACATCGAGCCCGCGCAAGAACGCAACCGATGCCCGCCCGGCAAGCATTTCCACCTGACGCGCAAACAGCGTGTCCCATACGCCATGTTCATCTGCGCTGAACCGATGCCAGTCTTGCGGGATCGTCCAGTCAGCAGCAGCGCCTTGCGGCGGTATGGCGCTCGACAGCTCACCCATGATTTGCGACCACCAGTTTCAGGGTATTGCGGCCATCCAGCCGATGATAATCGATCACCGTCGACCACGCCTGGATCAGGGCGATGCCCGCACCACCGCCACGACCGGACATCGCGACAGGGCCGGGATCATGTGCGCGCGGATCGAAATAATGGCCCGAATCGCTGATCGTGACGCCAATATCGGCACCGATTGCCGCTATCTCGATCCTGATGGTCGAGCTGACAGGCGTATTTCCGTGTTCGATAATGTTCGACACCGCTTCCTCGATCAGCACCAGCATCCGCGCTTCGGCTTCGGCGCCGCATGGCGCTTCGGCGGCGAACGCTTTGGCATGGACGATTGCAGCAGCAACAGCGCCGTGATCGGCAACAAGCTCACAGACGGCTGTTAATGCTGGGTTATTGTCAATCATGCCAACCGCCTTTACTCGAGTTGCGTAACAGAGGGAATGTTCATGCGAAACCGCGTGTGTCTTTCGCTGGCGATGATCGCCGGCTTGTCCACTTCAGCTTCGGCGCAGTTGCGCCAGCCCGGCGATATCGGTCGCGTCAAAGTATCGATGGGCGGTGCGAGCATCGAGCGCGGAGCAACGAAGATTCCCGCAACAGCAGGTCTTGGACTCAAAACCGGCGATGTGTTGGTCACTGGTAAAACCGGGCGTGTCGGCGTGACATTCAACGACAACAGCCGGTTTTCAGCAGGGCCGAACAGCCGGATCGCGGTTGAGGATTTCGAATTCGATTCGACAACACATCAGGGCAGATTTCTGACCCGCGTGAACAAAGGCACTGTTGCGATTGTTTCGGGGCAGATTGCGAAGGCCGACAAAAATGCTATGCGGGTGAAGACACCGACGGCCTTGCTCGGCGTCAGGGGCACACGGTTCGTCGTCGAGGTCAACTAGGGGGCATATGCGGGGATATTCCGTCATCATCGCGGCCGCACTGGCCCTGACGGGATGCGCTGGCACCAAAGTGTCGCTGCTCGATGGCGAAGAATCCTGTTTCGATACCGCCACGCAGAAAACTGTGCAGTGCCCGACTGGTTCGGTCGCCGTGCTTAATGACGAAACGGGCGGCGATATCGCGCTGCTCGATCAGGCCTATTCGCGCGGATCGGCGCGCGCCACGCGTGCTTCTGTCAAGAATGTGAAGCCTGATCGCCTCAACCGGAAATACGGGCGGCTGTTCGAAACACTTCCCAAACCACCGCTCAAGCTGATCTTGTACTTCAAGTCCGAAACAGAACTCGTCGATGAATCGCGGGCGTTGATCGCCAGCCTGTTCGATGAAATAAAGGCGCGCCCCGGTGCCGACGTCGAGATCGTCGGGCACACCGATTCGCTCGGCGAACTGGCTCTCAACGATAGCCTTTCGCGCGAACGTGCTGAAAAAGTGCAGGCCTTGCTGGCTGGCGAAGGACTCGACAGCAAAGTTGTCGCGGTCGTCGCGGGCGGTCGCGGCGAACGCGATCCGATCAACAATGTCGGCATGGACGAGACGTTCTCACCGCTTAACCGGCGCGTCGAAGTGTTCGTGAAGTAAAATCATCCTGACCGGCGGACAGCAAGGACGGTCAGATCGTCGGTTGCGTCTTCGCCTGCTTCGAAACTCCGGACCGCATCGCGCAACGCTCCTGCCAGTCCCGCAACACCCTCAACCGCCTTCCAGTCCTCCAGCACCCTGCGCAATCGGGAATGGTCGAAATAATCCTGGTCGGGCGCTTTGGCTTCGGTGATCCCATCGCTGACGATGACGAGCGTATCTCCTGTCCCCAGTTGAGCGACGCTCGCTTCATAGGGAAAACCGGGCGCAACGCCGATGGGCGGGCCGCCATCGGGCTTGATCATTTCGACTTCGCCGGTCGCGCGCACGATCCACGGATATTCATGGCCCGCCGCGCACAGTGTCAGGTGTCCGGTCTCGACGTCGAGAAGCGCAACCAGCAGCGTGACGAACATGTCTTCTGAATTGTCGCGGGACACCTCTTCATTGATTGTCCCCACCGCTTCGGCCAGCCCTGCGTGTCCCCGCAAGAGAACCGACTTGATCAACGCTTTGGACAGCGCCATGAATAGCGCAGCAGGCACCCCTTTTCCCGAAACGTCGCCGACGATGAACGCGTGAATGCCCGGAGCGATCGTGACGCAATCGAAAAAGTCTCCACCGATTGACTTGGCGGGCTCGACCAGCCCTGCGATTTCAAGCCTTGAATCAAGCTTTGCCAACCGTTCGGGCGGCGGCAGCATCCCGAGCTGGATCGTCCGCGCAGCGTTGAGTTCGCCCTGCGCCTGCGCGGCTGTCACGCGCTCTTCTTGCAGCCGAACTGCCAATTCGCGACGTTGGCGTCGGGCTTCTGAAAACAGCAGGAGGACCATCGTCGTTCCGGTCGCAAGGCTGGCGAGAAGCGGCCTGACCGGATCGATCAGCCAGCCACCTTGCGCAAAGCCTGCAAAACTCAGCGCCACCACGCCCCCGAACAGCGCAAACGTCAACAATCCGGCAGGCCATCCGCGCAATCCGGGCAAGAGCCATACGCACATGCCAGCAAGCATCAGGGTCGCACCTGTTTCGGCAATCCATGCCCATCCGGGACGCACCAAGGCACCGCCGCGCAAGATCGCATCGACAGCGTTGGCTTGAACCGCTGCGCCATAGGCCGTTCGAGACAATGGCGTAGAGACCTGATCGGCAGTTCCTGCGGCATTGAGCGCGATGATGACGATCTTCGCCTTAAGCGCATCTGGCGGCACATCGCCCGCCAGCACATCGAATGCCGAGATCTGGTGCGCAGCAGGGATCGGCCCCATGCGGGGGGCAAATTGACCGGCGTCGTCTCCTGCGATCCGTTTGCCTGCGAATGACAAGGTGACCCCGTTGACATCAGCCTGCTCGACGCCGCGCCATTGCATCGCCAGTTCGAGCGCGAACCCGGGCTGATCGCGTCCTGCCACATTGGCGGCAAGCGGAACGCGGCGGACAACACCATCGGCATCGGGCGGTCCGTTGAGCAAACCATATCCTGTCGCCAGAATATCGATTTCGGGAAGGTTGGTGACGATTTCCCCCCAGCGCGGAAACCCTTTGGGCAGCGGCGCGGAAAA
>JANOQL010000107.1:0-5075 GCA_031414835.1 Sphingomonadales bacterium
CTGGCTCGGTGCTAGCGTCATTCTCAAACACCAAGCCGACGGCGATCTGACCGACCGGCTGACTGCTGCGCTTAATCCGGCACCTGTCATTTTCTTCGGAGCGGACACGCCTGACTTGTCGGGACACATTGTCGTTGCGGCAATCGAAGCGCTTGCCAGTCATGATATCGTGATTGGCCCCGCCGAAGATGGTGGCTACTATCTGCTCGGGATGGCACGACCCTATCCTGAGCTGCTGACAGGCATCGATTGGAGCACCGAGCGAGTGTTTGCGCAGACGATGGCCAAAGCCGAAGCCGCCAAACTGTGCGTTGCCGTTCTTGAAACGCTCGCCGATTGCGACCGGCCCGAAGATTTGGCGCGCTGGCCTTGGCTAACAGCGTGATGCGCGTGACAGTCCTGATCCCGGCGCTCGATGAAGAAGCTGCGCTTCCTGCCACGATCGCCAATGTGCAAGCGCTCGATCCTGTGCCCGATCAGGTGTTGCTGGTCGATGGCGGCAGCAGCGATGCAACAATTGCGCTTGCGCGTGACGCCGGGTTTGACACCCTTGTCTCGCCAAGGCGCGGGCGTTCGTCACAGATCAATCTGGGGGTCGAACAGGCTAGCAGCGAGATCGTTTGTGTTCTTCATGCCGACACGTTGCTGCCAACTGATGCTATCGCCGTCATCCGCGAGACGTTTTCACAACCGAACATAGCACTTGCCAGCTTCACCCCGCGCATCGCCGGCGCTGGCGGCACGCGTTGGGGAACGACCCTGCACAATTGGGCGAAGACCTGGTATGCGCCGTTGCTGTTCCGCCCGCATCTATTCGTGCGCGGCGTGCGGCTGCTGTTCGGCGATCACGCGATGTTTTTCCGCAAGGCCGATTACCTCAAGGTCGGCGGCTGCGATCCTGATTGCCTTGTGATGGAAGAGGCCGATTTGTGCATCCGGATGGCGGCGCTTGGGCGAACACGGATGGTGCCGCGGTTCGTTATCACGTCGGATCGGCGGATCGCAGCATGGGGGCCGCTCCGCGCCAACTATATCTATCTCAAGGTGGGCGCATTATGGGCGTTCGGCGCGCGCAAACGGCTTGCGCAATATTATCCGGATGTCCGATGAGCGTTGTTGAATCGCCCTTCCTCGTTGAAGCCCCGCCGCTCGATCCGGCGAAATTCCGAGATCCTGTTATCACCGAAAAGGGCGAACCCCGCGCTTGTGTTGCGCCCACCGCTCTCACCACGCTCTGGTTCAACACCGGCACGCTCTGCAATCTCGCCTGCAAGACTTGCTACATCGAAAGTTCGCCCACCAACGATGCGCTTGCCTATCTGACCGAAGCCGAAGTGGTGGCATATCTCGATGAGATCGCCGCGCTTAGCCTTCCGACGCGGGAAATCGCGTTCACTGGCGGCGAGCCGTTCATGAACCGTGAGATGATCCCGATACTGCACACCTGCCTTTCGCTCGGGTTCGACGTGCTGGTGCTGTCGAACGCCATGCGCCCGTTGCGGCGGTTCGAAGCCGAATTGCTGGCGCTTGAGCATCGCGAGCGGTTGACGGTCCGCGTTAGCCTCGATCATTTCACCCGAGCGATGCACGAGGCCGAACGCGGGCCGAACACATGGGATAGGGCGCTCGACGGAATCGATTGGCTTGCGGCCAACGGGTTCCGGATTGCTCTGGCGGGACGACAACTGCCCAGCGAGAATGGAGCCGCGGCGCGGGCGGGCTACGCCGCATTGATTGCCAACCATGGCTGGCCCGTCGATGTCAGCGATCCTGCGCAACTGGTCATATTCCCGGAAATGGATGCCACCGCCGACGTTCCCGAAATCAGCACTGCCTGCTGGGGCATCTTGGGTGTCGATCCGGCGTCGATCATGTGCGCATCGAGCCGGATGGTCGTCCGCCGCAAGGGTGAGCCAACCCCGCGCGTGGCCGCCTGCACGCTCCTGCCCTATGATCCTCAATTCGACATGGGGGCAACTCTCGCCGAATCGCTGCAACCTATCGCGCTCAACCACCCCCATTGCGCACGTTTTTGCGTTCTCGGCGGCGCGAGCTGTTCAGCCTGATTCCAGCCGTCTTGCAAGAATGGCATCGAGCTTGCCCGCAAGCCCCGCATCCCACGCTTCGCGCGGCGTGATGATCGCCATATCGAGGCAAGTATCGATCGGGCTTGGCGTCCGTTCAACGGGCAGCGATTGCGCCAGCCGCACCACGAGATCGCGCGCAATGGCGGAATTGGCGTTCATCCGCGCGATGATCGCCTCGACTTCGACCGGTGCTTCATCATCCTTCCAGCAATCATAATCGGTGACCATCCCGATGAGGGCATAAGGCAGTTCGGCCTCACGTGCGAGCCGGGCTTCGGGCATCGCGGTCATCCCGATCACTTGCGCGCCCCATTGACGGAATAGGTGGCTTTCGGCGCGGGTCGAAAATTGCGGGCCTTCCATTGCGAGGTAAGTCGCCCCTTCAGCCACCTGTGCACCTGCCGTTCTTGCCGCATCGGCCGCCAGCCCTGACAAACGCGAACACACCGGCTCTGCGAGCGAGGCATGCGCGACCAGCCCTGTCCCGAAAAAACTTGCAGGCCGTGCAACTGTCCGGTCAATAAACTGATCGACCGCAACGAACATTCCGGGCGGCATCTCCTCCGCGAGCGATCCGACTGCCGAAATCGACACGACATCGGTCACTCCACTGCGTTTGAGTGCGTCGATATTGGCGCGAAATGGCAGTTCTGACGGCGGAATGCGATGCCCCCGCCCGTGTCTTGGCAGGAACACGCATTCGACCGCGCCGATCTGCCCAGTCAGCAGTTCGTCAGATGGCGTGCCCCATGGCGTCTCAACCGCAACCCAGCGCGCATCTTCGAGAGCGTCGATCGCATAGAGTCCCGACCCGCCGATAATTCCGAGTTTCCAGCCTGCCATACCGCCCCTGCGTTTTAATAATCGCGCGAAATCCGCGCTGCTGCATTTTGCCGCCCGATTGTCGATATTGTCGAGAGCAATGACAGCCAGCGCGTGATCTGGAATTCCGCACGCGTCGCTGAATAGCCCTGCCCGTCGGTGATCACTTCGACGAACAACCGCCTCGTTATATATTTGCCAGCGGCAACCGATGTGCCCTGCCCCGTCGTCGCATCGGCGGCAACGATCCGCAACCGATCGAGCCCGATCGCTTTGCGCAAAGTGTTGATCGGATTGAGGCCCGCACCACCGCCCTGAAGCGAGGCCACGGCCGCTGCCAGCTGCACCGCTTCAGGCGCAGACAGGTTGGTGATCGATGTGCCGAATAATATGCGCGATAACAGCTCATCCTGCGGCAGCGCTGGAACGCTGGTGAACGCAATGTCGGGCCGCTGCCCTGTTCCAGTCACCCGGATCGTTGCGTTGATGCCTTCATTGTCTCCAGTTGCGACGATATCGAGGATCGGATCGGGCGGGCTTTCGCCGCGGAAACGAATGACGCCGCGCGACAATTCGAATCGTTTGCCGGCAAATTCGTAGCCGCCACGGACAAGGTTGGCCTCGCCCAGGATCGATGGTGACGTGATGGTGCCACCAATTTCCAGATTGGCGCGCCATTCGCTTTCGATCCCAAGGCCTGTCACCTCGACACGCCCCGGGGCGCGCGCTTTGATCGCAAATCGCCACGGCATGATCGTCGCTTGCACTTGCCGCCGCGATTGATCGCCGTTGATTTCACGAACGCGGATCAAAGGCACAGCCGCAGCCGCAGTCGCGCGCCCCAGCCGAAAGGCGCTGCGATTGAGGACGACATCGCCCGATATCAGGCCACCATTGCTGTCAGACTTGAGGCTGAGAGGTCCGGTAATCGTCGCGGCGAGATCGTCTCGTGCCAGAAGAACCGCGCGATCCGCCTGCAATGAAATGTCCATGCCCAGTCCACCAGCAAAACTGAACCGCCCCGAACCGCTCACCGTGCCATTGCCAGCCTTTGCCGTCAGCGTGTCGATCCTGAGATCCGATCCGCCAAAGCGCCCCGATGCGTTGACGTTGGTTAGAACCATGCCTGTGGCAGCGCTTTCAATCCGGGCATTGGTCGTGCGGACTGCGCCTGTAATCAGCGGATTGCGGAGGCTGCCTGTGGCGTTCGCACCAATCTGAACCGGGCCGGCAACATCGAACCCTTCGACGCCCGTCAACCGCCACAACGTATCGGCGGCCCCGTTAAACCGCAGCTGCGCAAACAGCGCGCCTGACATCAGGCCATCGAAACCGTTGCCCGCAGGCGTGATCCGAACTTGCCCGCGACCGATCGTCTGCCCGCCACTCACAGCGATGGCCCGAGCAGCCGCGTTGCCCGGCGTAAGCACACCTGTAATTCCGACATCGACAGGGCGCGACGATAGCACCAGCCCGGATCGCGTCAGCCCCCGCACTTTCATGTCGATCCGCCCGCTGGCGCGCCCGTCTGCCGGGAGGCGATAGGTGAGCGTTCCATTGGCCGTCCCGCCTAGTCCAAGCTGGGGTGTCACGATATTGAGGACCGTCAAAGGCATCTGACGGACGGTTGCATCCAGTTCTGTCGCCGTTTCGCCGAACAACCCAGCCAGGCGCGCTTCGCCGCCGGCAAAGCTCAACGACACAGGCTGGAGGCGCCATCCTCCCGCTTCTCGAACAATCACCGCAGGCGATTGAAGCGAAACGGGTTTGCGATCAACGGTTCCGCTTCCTGATAACTGGATGCGGTTCGGTGCGATTTGCGCCACTGTCTGGAATTCGAAATCTCGCCCGCGCGTTCCTGCGAACGAGGCACGCAACTCCCCTGCACCTCCGCGCAAACTGATGTTTCCAGTGGCGCGGGCCAGCGTCAGATTGCCGCGCTGAAGACCCTGGCCGGAGAGGCTGCCCTCGACACTTGTCCCGCGCGGATCGAGCAGAATAACGCCGTCGAACTGCCCACGCCGCGCAGCGATCAAAGGTGGCCCCGCCAGCCGGGCATCGCGAGCGCGCAGATGCGCTTCGATCCGCTGGATAGTCCCAACCGGTGCCAAATCGAGCGTGCCTGAAATGCCGCTGCCTGCCAGATTGAGCCGCCCCTCAAGGCCA
>JANOQL010000108.1:0-2221 GCA_031414835.1 Sphingomonadales bacterium
GGTCATGATGCGAGTGCCCTAAACGGGGCACGACGCAACGCCAACCCCTTGCAAACGAGCTACCGCCCGGTGATCCGCGAGACTTCCTTGGCCACCACGCGCTCAACCACTTCGGGCAGGTTCGCATCGAGCCAGTCCTTGAGCATTGGCTTGAGCATCTCACGCACCAGCCCTTCGAGCGTATCGCTGCCCGTCACTTCGGGCCGAACGACCATCGCCGATGACAATGATGCGAGCGCCGAACGACTTGCGGCTTCGGCGGTTGCAGACAGCAGTGCGTCGGCGGGTGCGGCAGGCGATCTGGCGGCGGGCGAAGAAGACGGCATGGGCACAGCCTCTGGTTCGGAAACGCTTTGGGTCAGTTCGAGCACCGAATCATCGTCGTCATCGACATCGTGGACAGGTTCACCCAGGTCGTCATGGCTTGCCGGGCGCGATTCGGCACGACGCGGTCGGACGGGTGACAGCGCCTTGGTGCTATCATCCGAGATGATCTTTTTGATCGACGAGAGGATTTCCTCCATCGTCGGTTCGGTTCCTGTTTCGCTCATGGCCTCGTCATGCCCCCCGGATCGGGTCTTACTGAAGGCATTTGGGCAGGCGTGTCAACGGTGCGCGTGGCAACGGCGGACGGTTTGGGATCGTCGCTCCAGTCCGAAATTGTGTTGCGCACCCGTTTGTAATTGGTCTGCGGATCGTAAAGCGTGCCGCCATCGAGCCCTAAATCGCGCGCCTCGGCCCGCCCCATTGCGGCGAGCAAGGTGAAGCCCGCAACATAGGCATTGCGCCGCGCTGTCACGAGCTGGACCTGCGCGTTAAGGAATTCCTGTTCGGCATTCAAGATGTCGAGGATGGTGCGATTGCCAACGGTATTTTCTGCACGGACGCCTTGCAGCGAAAGGCCTGTTGCATCGACTGCAACCTGCGACGAAACAATCACGGCATTCGATGCCCGCCAGCTTGCAAATGCCGTCCGGGTTTGCGCCACAACGTCCCGCTCAACAGCGATCATCTGTTCGATTGCGCCGCTGCTCCGCGCCTGCGCCTGCCGCACCTGCGCCGAAGGCCCGCCGCCCTGATACAGCGGCAGCGTGATCTGCACGCCTGCCGACGCATTCTCGGCAGTTTGCGACTGATTGAACCCTGGCACGAACGACTGGAGCGAGCCCAGGAAATTGGCATAGCTTTTATCGGCAACTGCCTGCACCCTCGGCATCCGCGATGCCCGCGCTTGCCCGACGTCGAACCGCGAGGCATCGATATTGCGATTCGCGGCAATCAGATCGGGATTGTTCTCGAGCGCTTCGGCCAAAGCGGCCTCTTGCGTTGCCGGAAGCCCCGGCAGCACAGGCGGCTGTTCGAGATTGTCGGGCGGGCTTCCCACCAGTTGAACATAGCGTTCTTTGCTGGCGATCAATTGCGCCTCAACACCTTCGAGCTGACTTTGCGCCAAAGCCAGGCGTGATTCGGATTGCGCGACATCGGTGCGGGTCAGATCGCCGACTTCAAACCGGTCTTTCGTTGCGGCAAGATTTGTCGTCAAGACGCTGACCTGGCTTCGGTTGAGACCGACGATCGCATCATCGCGCTGCACGTCCATATACGCGCCGACGACAGCGCTGAAGATGCTCGCTTCGGTGCCCCGAAGATCGGCTTGTCCTGCCGAAACGCGCGCATCGGCTGCCTTGATGGCGTTGCGAACAGCGCCACCCTGATAGATCGGCACGTTGAAGCTCAATTGCCCGGCGGCTTGCCGCGCGGGAGATGTGGACTGCGACCGTTCAAAATTCTCGCTATAACTTCCCGAAAGATTGAGCCCGGGACGACCGCGCGCCTTGGCAAGCGGGACATTTTCATCATTTGCCCGTTGTTGTGCACGCGCGCCTGACAAGGTCGGGTTAGTGGCATAGGCCTTGGCGAGAGCGTCGCTCAGAGTTTCGGCACCTGCTGGCATAGGCATCGCGACAGCAACTGTGGTGAACAGTGAGAGGAAAAATAACCGGCTACGCATCGTCGAAAGCGCCTTTTAGAATGAGAATTGGGGTTTGGACGCAAAGCCGGGCAGCAGCACCGCCTCGACATCGGCAAACGACACCAGCGATACGCCGTCGCCAGCGCGCATTCCGCGCGCCAGACGCGTGACCCCATCGTCGACAAGCCCAGTCACCAGCCTGCCGCCATCGCCAAGCTGAACCGCAAGCAGCGACGGAACATTTTCGAC
>JANOQL010000109.1:0-2816 GCA_031414835.1 Sphingomonadales bacterium
CATGATTGCGGCCTTACGAACACTGGCGTCTTGAATCCAGCACGACTTGTGGAAATCGCGTGTCTATGGTCTCGATACCAGCCAAGGGGATTCGTAACGCCATGCCAGCCGGCAACCGCAGACAGCGCAAGCGCGCCGATGGCCAACGCGCCGATGGATAGCGTCGCATTCGCGTCCGACGCGGCATCGCCTTTGTTGCGCGATAGCTACTGCATCGAAGCCGGGCCGGGCGATGTTCTGTGCGCATCATCGCCAACGCTCCAGGCTGCGTGGGACGCCGCGTTCGACGAACTGATCGCAGCAGGCGATGGCGATCTGGCGCTGACGCGTGATCGCATTCAGCGTCAGATCGACGATATCGGTGTCAGCTACCGGCTCGACGATGAAAGCGAAGAACGGCAATGGCCGATTTCGCCGGTGCCGCTGATCATCGAAGAGTCCGAATGGCTGACAATCGCTGCCGCAGTAACGCAGCGCGCCGAACTCGCCGAATTATTGCTGGCCGATATATACGGCGCACAACGGCTGATTGCGTCGGGAACGATCCCGCCTGCGGCATTGACCGGCAGCGCGCATTTTCTCCGCTCGATGGTGGGCATGGCGCCTGTCGGCGGCCATTATCTCAACGTCTTCGCGTGCGACCTTGGGCGTGGCCCCAATGGCGATTGGCGCGTGCTGACCGACCACACCCGCAGTCCGGCAGGCGCGGGCTATGCGCTGGAGAACCGGATTGCGGCAAGCCAGGTGGCAACCGGCCTTGCGGCGCGGCTGAATGTCAAACGGCTTGCCCCGTTTTTTACAGAACTTCGCGCAGGGCTTGCGGCAGCGTGCGGGCGCAGCGATCCGCGGCTCGCGCTGCTGACGCCGGGGCGGTATAACCAGAGCTATGCCGAACAGGCGCATCTGGCGCGCTATCTCGGAATGTTGCTTGTCGAAGGTGCCGATCTCGCGGTGCATGACGATCGCGTGTATCTCCGCACAATCGAAGGGCTGAAACGCGTCGATGCGCTGTGGCAGCGGATGGATGCCCGGCTGCTCGATCCGCTTTCGCTCGATTCCCGGTCGTCGATTGGCGTGCCGGGGCTGATTGATGCGTTTGCAGGCGGCGGAGTTGCCATCCTCAACTTTCCCGGTGCGGCCGTGCTAGAATCGCCGATTTTCGGCGCATTCATGCCTAAGCTGGCGCAACGGCTGCTTGGAGAGCCGTTGCTGATGCCCAACATCGCAACATGGTGGTGCGGGCAGGAACGCGAAGCCGCGCATGTGCGCGAACGGCTCGATAGCCTCGTGGTTGCCAGCGCTTTCAATGCCGCGCCCTTGGGGCTGGCGCCATTTGCCGAACGGCTTGGCCAGGATGTTACCGGAGACGATCGCGTGCGGCTTGAAGCCGAAATGGCGCTTCGACCGCAGGATTATATCGGGCAGGAGGTCGTCCGTTTATCGACGATGCCTGTTCTCGATGCGCAATCGTTGCAGGCCCGGCCGTTTACCCTGCGCGTGTTCGCGGCGCGCGACAAAGGCGGGCAGTGGACAGTGATGCCCGGCGGCTTTGTTCGCACCGGCCCTGTTGCCGATGTGCGCGCGACGTCGATCGGATCGGGAACGCGGTCTGCCGATGTGATCGTGCTGGGATCTGCCCCGTCGGTGCCTGTGTCGATCATCACTGCATCGCATGATGTGGCGATCCGGCGCAACCCTGGCACATTGCCGAGCCGCGTCGCAGATAATCTGTTCTGGCTCGGGCGGTATCTTGAACGCGGCGAAGCGATCCTGTCGCTTGTGCGCGTCGGTTCCGAAGGGACGCTTGAATCGCGCGCTGGCAGCGCCGGCGCCAGCGATACCACGCTTCATATTTCCGATCACCTCGCCGCCGATGAAGCCGTGATCGACAATCCCGATGCCACGCCCGCCCAGATTTTTGCGGCCGCTCTGGGCGATGTTTCGGCAGGATCGTCGGTTGCGTCGATTATGGCCGCGTGCCGTTCGATAGGGGCCGGATCGCGTGAACGGCTGTCACCCGATTTCTGGCGGTTGCTCGACATGCCCTTTCCCGAAGGCGGATTGTTTCAGGATCGGCATTTTCGCCTGAAGGTCCGGTTCGCGGCGCTTTCGGGGCTTGCCGCCGAACATATGGGGCGGACGGCTGCGTGGCGGTTTCACGATCTCGGGCGGCGGATCGAACGCGGGATTGCGCTTTGTCGGCTCGTCGGGGATTTTGCCGCCAGCGATGCCAGCGGCGAAGATCTGCTCGCCCTCCTTGAACTGTGCGATGCGCAGATCAGCTATCGCCAGCGTTATGCAACAGGGCTTGCGCTCAACCCCGTGCGCGATCTTGTCGGACTCGATCCGTTCAACCCGCGCTCGATCCGGTTTCAGGCCGATACGATTGTCACGCATTTGGAAGCGCTGCCCCAATTGCGCGATGATGGCATGGCCGAAGATCAGCAGCGGCTGGCGGCGGGGCTGTCTTCGCACATGGCGATGCTCAAGGCCGACGGGCTTGACCGAGAGGCGTGTTTTGAGATCGAGATGCAGTTTGCCGCAGTTTCGGATGCGATTGCGCAACGGTTTTTCTTGCGCGGCGGCAAGGTGTTGCGGGCATCGGGGATGACGCTGGCATGACGCAGGTCTACAATATCCGCCACCGCAGCTGGTGCCTGTATGAAAAAATGGTGAGCTTTGCGCGATGCAATGTGCGGCTGTGCCCGATCGAATGGCCCGATCAGAGCCTCGAACATTTCGATCTGACAGTCCAGCCAGCGGGCAGTATTGCAACAAAGCCCGTGCGGATGGGCCTCGTCAATTTAAGCCGCCTC
>JANOQL010000110.1:0-2182 GCA_031414835.1 Sphingomonadales bacterium
AGGTGAAGCACTTTGCGCACCATGTTGCGCACTTCGGGGGAAAGATCGCCTTTGGCGGGCGCATCATTATCGCCCTCGTGCTCGTCGATCGCGTCTTCGATCTGCCCGCGCAGCGATGAATCGCGCTCTCCGAACAGAAAATCGCGCAGCCATGCCCAACTTCGCGCTGGTGTCGTGTCCTCCGCCATTATGCGCGATCAGTCGGCGTAGGGCTGGTGGAGCCCAAGCGCTGCCATTGCGGCTGTTTCAATGGCTTCCATCTGTGCTGCATCGTCATCGTCGATGTGATCATAGCCCAAAAGATGCAAGCTGCCATGCACAATCAGATGCGACGCGTGATCGGCCAGCGGCACGTTCTTCTTGATGGCCTCGTTGGCGCAGGTTTCACGAGCCAGCACGATGTCTCCGAGCAGGGCGGGAAGCGGATTCTTCGAAAGTGCTGCCACAGCATCGGAACCGAGCATGGGAAATGACAGGACATTGGTTGGGCTGTCCTTGCCGCGATAGTCGCGGTTGAGTGCCTGCACCTCTGCATCGGTCGTCAGCCTGATGGCAACTTCTACCGTTTCGGGCAGATCGAGCGCCACCGCTGCAAGTGCCGCCGCAACTGCGCGCGCCGCCAATACGTCCCAATCACCACCTTCGGGCCAGCCTTCATCAATGACATCGACGGCGATCATCCCGATTGCGTCGGCCCTTCATACGCCTCGACGATCCGTCCGACGATCGGGTGGCGCACGACATCGCCGATGCCGAAGCGCACCATTGCCATGCCATTGATGCCTTCGAGTTTTCCGACGGCATCGTTCAATCCCGATGGCGTATGGGCAGGCAGATCGGTCTGGTTGGGATCGCCGCACACGACCATCCGGCTGCCTTCACCGAAGCGGGTCAGGAACATCTTCATCTGGCCCGCAGTGGTGTTCTGTGCTTCATCCAAGATGATGAAACTTCCCGCGAGCGTGCGCCCGCGCATGAAGGCAATCGGGGCAATCTCGATCTCACCACTTGCGATCCGCCGTTCGACTTGCTCGGCGGGGAGGCAATCGTACAGCGCATCGTAGAGCGGCCGGAGATACGGATCGACCTTCTCTTTCATATCACCGGGCAGAAACCCGATCTTTTCGCCGGCCTCGACTGCGGGGCGAGACAGGATCAGCCGATCGACCGAACCAGTGATCAGTTGCGCGACGGCTTGCGCCACCGCGAGATAGGTCTTGCCCGTGCCTGCTGGCCCCAAGGCAAAGATGATGTCGTTGCTGACCAGCGCCTCCATATAGGCAATCTGGGTGGCCGAACGCGGCACGATGGTTTTTTTGCGCGTGCGGATCATGATCGGCGGGCGATCATGATCGTCGCGGATGATGCCTTCCAAAGTCGGCTCAAACGCCATGCCGATCAGTGCAGAGACCGCGCCTGCATCAATATCCTGCCCCTTGGCAATCCGGTTATAAAGCCCTGTCAACACATCGCGCGCACGACCGATGGCCTCGGCCTCTCCCTCGATCTGGATCTTGTTGCCGCGCGCCGCGACATAGACTCCGAAGCGGTTTTCAATTGCGACCAGATTCTGATCGAATTCGCCGAACAGACGCCCGAGATATTGCGGCTTGTCGAACGTGACTTCGAGCCGGGCGGGCTCTCCTGTGCGGGCGGGAACGGGCTTACGCGACATGCAATTCCTTTTGAACAAGAGCTCCCATAAGAGAATTGGGCCCCGCTGCCACCATGTCAACGGTGATCATGTCACCAATGTGAAAATCGCCAATAATGTGCACCGATTGCAGCCACGGCGATTTGCCGATTAGCTGGCCGGGGAGCTTGCCCTTGCGTTCGAGCAGCACGTCGCACTGCTTGCCGACGCTCGACGCGTTGAACGCCGATTGGCCTGCGTTGATCACAGATTGCAACCGCTGGAGCCGCTCGTCCATGACTTGGCTGTCGATGTGGCCGTCCATCGATGCAGCAGGGGTGCCTGGGCGGGATGAGAATTTGAACGAGAATGCGCTGGCATAGCCAATCCGCTCAACGAGCGCGCACGTCGCTTCAAAATCGGCATCGGTTTCGCCTGGAAAGCCGACGATGAAATCGCCCGAGATGGCGATGTCGGGGCGAACCGCGCGGACCTTGTCGATGATCGCTTCGTAGCTCGCGGTGGTATGGCTGCGGTTCATGGCTTTCA
>JANOQL010000111.1:0-2750 GCA_031414835.1 Sphingomonadales bacterium
GTGGAACTGGCTTTCATCGAGCACCATCCGTTCGGCATTCAACCCAAGCCGCTTGCACGCGATGCGGAAGCGGGTGCGGATCAGATCGGCCCATACGCCTTGTCCGCGCATCCGGCTCCCAAATCCGGGATCGTTGTCGCGCCCGCCACGCAGGCTTTGGATGGTCGCCATCACCTTGGCCGCGCGATCAGGATAGTGCGCGTCGAGCCAATCGCGGAACAGCGGTGCAACTTCGTGCGGCAGCCGGATGGGAATGTAACTTGCCGTCCTTGCCCCGACCCCGGCAGCGGCGGCGAGGATCGTCTCGATTTCATGATCGGTGATCGCCGGGATGATCGGCGAGACATTCACGTTAACCGGCACCCCGGCATCGCTGAGCGCGCGGATCGCGGCGAGCCGTTTGGCAGGTGAAGGCGCGCGGGGTTCGAGCGTCCGGTGAATTTTTGGATCGAGCGACGTTATCGAAATCGCCACCGCGATCAGCCTGCGGTTCGCCATCGGGGCCAGCAGATCGAGATCGCGTAGCACGCGATCCGATTTGGTCGTGATCGTCAGCGCATGACCAGTCTCCGCCAGAACCTCGATCAAGCTGCGGGTAATCCGCCAGCGGGCTTCAATTGGCTGGTAAGGATCGGTATTGGTACCCATCGCAATGGGTGTCGCGCGATAACCGGGGCGGGCGAGTTCCTTGCGTAGCAGCGCCGCGGCATCGGGTTTGGCAAACAGCCTGGTTTCGAAATCGAGCCCCGGCGACAGATCATGAAACGCATGAGTAGGCCGCGCGTAGCAATAGATGCACCCGTGTTCGCAACCGCGATAGGGATTGATCGAATGATCGAACGGGATGTCAGGCGATGCGTTGCGCGTGATGATCGATTTTGCGTGTTCCACAGTGACGATTGTGCGTGACGCAGACGGTTCGCCGTCGAGAGAAGCGCGATTGTCTAACCAGTCCAGATCATCTTCGCGCGATGGCAGCGCAAAGCGGGTCGGCGTCGTATTCATCGTCGCACCGCGACCTGAGACTGGCGGAGATTTCAAAGCTGGACACATTTTCTCATTGTGCGCAGAAATCGGAACAAGTAAAGAACAGATGACAGTATTGGTCTGTAGACTGCTAATCTGGTTCACCAATAGGAGAAAAAGTTACCAGAAGAGGCAAAAATCTTGACATCGTCACGCTGATCGCATAGACGTTGAAATAGTCGAGAATTGCGGCCGCCCAGCTACCGTTCGCGCAATCGCGGCATCAGCTCCACAAAATTGCACGGGCTGAATCGGCTGTCGAGCTGGTGAACGAGGATTTCATCCCAGCCATCCTTCACCGCGCCCGTTGATCCCGGAAGCGCGAATACATAGGTGCCCCGCGCCACGATGGCGCAAGCGCGCGACTGGATGGTCGAGGTGCCAATCTTTTGAAAACTGATCCAGCGAAACAATTCCCCAAAGCCGGGAATGTCTTTGCCACCAAGGGCGCCGAGCGCTTCGGGTGTCACGTCGCGGCCAGTCACGCCGGTGCCGCCCGTCGTGATCACGCAGTCGACATTCTCATCGTCGCACCAACGATGGAGCAACGCCACAATGTCATCGGCATCGTCACGAAGCAGCGCGCGTTCGGCCAGCACATGCCCGGCTGACGAAATCCGCTCGGCGAGCGCATCGCCCGATTTATCTTCGGCCAGCGTGCGACTGTCCGACACAGTCAGCAATGCGATGCGGACTGGAACAAAAATGCGGGTTTGGTCGATCGGCACCGTCGGTCAATCTGCCGCGCGAAGGCCACCGTTTCGATCGAGCCGGATCGCGGTGGCGCCGGGAAGCCCGGGGAAGCGCGGCCACATGCCCTGTGCCAACGCGCTGAGGCTATTGGCTTTTTCACCCGATTCCAATTGATACATCCAGTAGTTGCGCATGACTGTGGCGACATATGCGCGGGTTTCCCAATAGGGGATCGATTCGATGTAAAGCAATGGATCGCCTGGATCGCGTTTGCGGGCATTCCATTGACCGACCGGGAGCGGCCCCGCGTTATATGCAGCGATAACTTTGGGGAGCAAGCCGCCGGTTTCGCTCATATCACGGACTTTTTCGATAAACGTCTGGCCATATTCGAGGTTCACTGAAGGATCGGACAGCGGACCGACCGATGCCTCGCCTTTAAGGCGCGCCATGTGCGCGGCGGTGCCGGGCATGACCTGCATCAGCCCGCGCGCGCCTGCGGGGCTTGTGACATTGGTGCGGAACCGCGATTCCTGAAGCGCATGTGCGAACACCAGATTGCGATCGACGCGCCAGCCGTTGACCGGGCGCCAGCCTTTGGGGTTGGGATAGCGCGCGCTAACCGAGGCTTTCGCCCCGACAGGGCCGTTTTGTGCCAGCCACAGCTGTGTTGCGGGCAGATCGAGTCGGCCTGCTATGTTGGCCAGCGTTGCATGATCGCTCGGCGATCCGATCCGCGCCTGGTGCCGGATCAGCCCATCGGCGAGATCATTCTCGCCGATTTCGGCAAGCGCAAGTGCGGCGCGGACATTGGGCATTTTTTCGACTGCGGCGCGGCTTGGATATTCGGACGGCTGCGCCTTGAGGCCAAGCCGGTTCATCGCGAGCAGACCATAAAAGGTTTCGGGATTGCGCGCAGCCAGCCGCATTTTCGGATCGACGCGTTCGAACTTGCCGGCCGCCATATCGGCGCGTGCGGCCCAGAAATGGGCAGCGGCCTGCATTTCGGGATCGTCAAGACGGCGCGCAGC
>JANOQL010000112.1:0-14416 GCA_031414835.1 Sphingomonadales bacterium
GGCGGATCGCGACCCTGCTTTGTCGCGACACGATCAAAGCTGATCCTGCCCGCGTTTGGCACCTTCACTGGTGGGCTTGCCGCCGATCATCCGGAGATCATCCGCGCCTGTTGCGGCGAAGCCGAAGCGCTGATCCCGGCGGCGGGGCGATTGCTTCGCTTTCCCCTAACGCGCGAGCGTGGGGAACGCCGCCTTGTACGCGGCTAGCTTGGGCCGATCCCAGCGCATGATATAGGGGTGCGTGGGATTCTTGCGCATGAAATCCTGATGATAGGTTTCGGCCGCAAAGAACTTGCCATTCTCGATCCGCGTTACAATCGGGCGCGAATAGGCCTTCGCTTTGCCGAGTTGCGCAATATACGCGCGAGCAGCGCGGTCCTGAGCAGGATTCTGGGGGAAAATAGCCGAACGATAACTCGGACCAGCGTCGGGCCCCTGCCGGTTCAACTGCGTCGGATCGTGCGCAATCGAAAAATAGACGCGCAGCAGCGTTGCATAGCTGACAACGCGCGGATCATAGACGATCTGGATCGCTTCGGCATGGCCGGTGCGTTCGGTGCTCACCTGATCGTAAGTCGCGGTCGCGGCGGTTCCACCGGCGTAGCCCGATGTCACTGACTTGACGCCTTTCACGGCTTCGAAGACCGCTTCGGTGCCCCAGAAACATCCGCCTGCAAGCACCGCGACTGCTTGCGCCCCCGCTTCGGGCGCGTTGATGATCGCTGCCGGAATCGGCACGGCCTTTTCGGCAGCACCGGGAACCGAAATAGTCAGCAGCGCGCCTATGGTCACTGCGCCGAGGATGCCGATTTTCATGAAATCACCTTTGGTCATGCGGGAATGAATTTGAGTGCGACGCCATTGATGCAATAGCGTTTGCCGGTTGGCGCTGGACCATCGTCGAAAATGTGCCCCTGATGCCCGCCGCACCGGCGGCAATGCACTTCGACGCGCGGATAGCCGAGCAAAGTGTCGGTCTTGGTGCCGACAGCGTTCTTCAGTGGCTGCCAGAAGCTTGGCCAGCCTGTGCCGCTATCGAACTTGTTTGCCGAAGAAAATAGCGGCAACGCGCAGCCTGCACAGGCAAACACGCCCTTGCGCTTTTCCTTGTCGAGTGGGCTGGTGTAAGGCCGCTCGGTCGCTTCACGCCGCAAGGTCTGATAGGCAGCAGGCGAAAGACGCTTGCGCCACTCGGCATCTGTCAGCGTGAATTCGAATTTCTTGGCCTCTGCACGCGAACAGCCCGCCAGCACCGCCGCACTCGCCACGCATCCCATCAACCAATCGCGTCTTGAAACCATCATCGCAGCACCTCCAAGTGCCATATCGTAACGGCAGTTCGGCGATGCAATGTGATCGGTTACACGATCAACGCAATTCGGTGCACGCCCGTTGAATGCGGGTGCACGCTTCGGTCAGTACGTCTTCGCCAACTGCATAGGAAATGCGGAAGCCGGGTGAATGCCCGAACGCGGCACCATGCACCGCTGCAACCTGTACGGTATCGAGGAAATAATCGATCAGATCGGCGTCGGTCGCGATTCTCTTTCCCTCCGGCGTGGTCTTGCCGATGATTCCGGTGGCATCGGGATAGACATAAAACGCACCCTCTGGCGTTGGGCACACCAGCCCGGTTGCCTGATTGAGCATCGATACGACCAGATCGCGACGTCCCCGGAAGGCCTCGTTTCGCGACGTCAAGAATGATTGATCGCCGGTCAAAGCCGCAGTCGCTGCAGCTTGCGCAATCGAACACGGATTGCTGGTCGATTGCGATTGCAGCTTGGCCATCGCCTTGATCAGCCATTGCGGCCCGCCTGCAAAGCCGATCCGCCACCCGGTCATGCTATATGCTTTCGAACAGCCATTGACGGTCAGCGTGCGGTCATAAAGTTCAGGGCAGACCTGAAGGATCGTCGCGAACGGCGTTTCGGCATACCAGATGTGTTCGTACATATCGTCGGTCATGACGAAGACTTGGGGGTGGCGCAGCAGCACATCTGCCAGCCCCTTCAACTCATCGGCTGTATAGGCAGCGCCTGTCGGGTTCGACGGCGAATTGAGGATCAGCCAGCGGGTGCGGGGGCTGATCGCAGCATCGAGCTGCGCAGCCGTGATCTTGTAATTCTGGCTGGCAGGCGCAGTGACGAACACTGGCGTGCCACCTGCAAACGCCACGATGTCGGGATAGCTGACCCAGTAAGGAGCAGGAATGATCACCTCGTCACCTGCCTCGACCGTCGCGACAAGCGCATTGAACAGCGTGTGCTTGCCGCCGACGTTCACGCTGATCTGCGACGCATCATAGTCAAGCCCGTTGTCGCGCTTGAATTTATGACGGATGGCGGCTTTCAGCTCGGGCGTGCCATCGACATTGGTGTATCGCGTCTTTCCGCTACGGATCGCCTCGATCGCGGCGTTTTGAACGAAGGCGGGCGTATCGAAATCGGGCTCGCCCGCCGAAAGCCCGATGACATCGATCCCTTCGGCCTTCATCGCCAGAACCCGGCTCGACATGGCAAGCGTGGCGGAAGGCTGGATGCGATCCAGCGCGGCAGATGTGGTGCGCATAATAAGTCCCCGAAACTGGCAGATCGGCTATAGCGATTGCAATCGAGCGGGCAACAACCCGCGAACCGCATTGCCAATGAAAAACCCTTCGGCCAGCGCATCGGCGCGAATATTGGCTTCGATGGCACTGCCGTTGGCGATCAATTCTTCGCGAAGGATGCCGGGCAAAATGCCTTGCGACAGATGCGGAGTGATGAGGGCGCCTTCGCCCCTGACGAACACACTGGTAAAGCTGCCTTCGGTCACATATCCTGCGGCATCGACCGAAACGGTTTCAAACGCGCTTTCCACGACCGGATATACGCTCCGATCGGTCGTTTTATGGCGCAGGCGCACATCGTCGGGATGCCCGCGCATGGCCGCAAGTGCGATCGTGACAGGCCCTGTCGGGATGACTGGAAGCCTGCCAATCTCGATAGCGATCCTGCCCGATTGGCTGAGCAGCAGCCGCACCTTGCGTGGCGCGGCAATCCGGAACGTCGCGGCCTGCAGTTCGTTGCGCACAGCATGGCGATCGAATGGAATGCCGAATGCCCGCGCCGATGCGCCGATCCGCGTGACATGCCGGTCGAGCAGATGGATGCCGCCTTCGGGATCGAACCGCATCGTTTCGATGAGGTCGATCCGGCGGGGATCGGCGACAAAACCGCCCTTCGCAAGGCATTCATCCCATTCGGACGCTGCCGCGCTGTCGGCAACGATCCCGCCGCCTAAGCCCAGCCGCGCGATTGCGTCTCCGGGGCCATAATCGAGCGTCCGGATCGCGACATTGAACGCGGCATCGCCATCGGCATCGATCCGCCCGATGCTGCCTGTATAAACGCCGCGTGGCCCCGCCTCGACTTCGCCTATGATCTCCATCGCGCGGATTTTGGGTGCGCCTGTAATCGAACCGCACGGGAATGTTGATTCGAGAGTATCGATCGCATCGCGGTCAGGTGGCAATGTCGCGGTGACTGTGGATACCATCTGATGGACAGTCGGATAGGTCTCAATCCCGAACAGTTCGGGCACTGTAACCGATCCCGCTTCGGCGATGCGCGAAAGGTCGTTGCGGATCAGATCGACGATCATCAGATTTTCGGCGCGCTGTTTGGGATCGTTGCGCAGCGCGGCAATCGCTGTGGCATCGTCGCCATCGCGCCGGGCCGTTCCCTTCATCGGCTTGGCCGTAATTTTGCTGCCCTTGACCGCGAAAAACAATTCGGGCGAAAGCGACAGCAGCCAACGTTCGCCCGTCCAGATTACCCCGCCATAGCCTGCTGCTGCGCGGCTGCGCAGCCCTGCGTATGCCGCAAGCGGATGGCCGATGATCGGAACATCGGCGCGAACCGTGAAATTGGCCTGATAAATATCGCCCGCTGCGATGTAGCCCTGCACCTTGGCCAGAGCCGCATCATACGCGTCGCGCGTAATCGATGGCTTGGGCGTGCCTACCCAGCCCCCGGCGGGGTCGGGAAACAGCGCCGATAAACGCTCGGGCGCGATTTCTTTGTACCCGGAAAAAACGCCGAACCATAGCAATGGCGCAGAGGGATCGGCGGCCGCAGCACCCAAACGAGGCTCAAGCGCATGGCCTGCCTCATACGCCAGATGGCCGGCCACCGAATGGCCCTGCGCCACTGCGCTGCGAAGTTCGGCAAGAGCAGCGCCAATTTCGTCTGCGCGTCTGGCTTCGATGATCCGTAGCGGATCGGCGTAGAGCCGCGCAGGCGCAGCACCGCATTTACGCGCATCGTCGAACAGAACAAACGGGCGATCCCCCAGCATTCGCCCCCTTTGGCATCATGGCGGCAGCCTTGCCAGCCTTGGCGCGCAGGTTCATTGCTCGCGCCATGGTTTCGAGCGTGTTTGACATCTTCAAAATCGGCGTCGGCCCCTCATCGTCGCACACGATGGGGCCGATGACCGGCGCTGCCGATTTTGCCGCGCGGGTCGAAGCCGCAGGATTGTCGAGCCACGCTACGCGGGTTGTGACGACGCTTTACGGATCGCTCGCGCTGACCGGAAAAGGCCACGCCACCGACCGCGCTATCCTGCTCGGCCTGTCAGGCGAACGGCCCGAAAGCAGCGACCCCGATCATGCCAGCCTCCTCGTTGCGCGGATCAGGGACACCCGGCGACTGCCGCTGGGGGGAACAGTCGAGATCGCTTTCGATGAGGATGCAGACCTTATCTTCAAACAGCGCGAACGGCTCGATTTTCATTCGAATGCAATGCGGTTTGAAGCGTTCGACGCGGCTGGTTCGTTACTGATCGACCGAATCGCTTACTCGATTGGCGGCGGCGCGGTGATCGATCAGGATGACACCGGCCGCAATGCCCCGCCCGAAGGCGGGCTTGACGCACCGCACAGGTTTTCGTCGGGCGATGAACTGCTTGAACGTGTCGCGGCGAGCGGCGGGACAATTGCCGATCTGATGCGCGCGAACGAAGAAGCGGCGATGTCGCCCGATGCGGTGTCGCTAAAGCTTGCCGTGATCCGGCAGGCGATGTCCGACTGCATCGATCGTGGCATGGCGACCGGCGGAATCCTGCCGGGAGGCCTGAACGTCAAGCGCCGCGCGCCCGATATTCATGCCAAGCTGATCGCGCGGCAGGAACGGGCGTTATCCGATCCGCTTGCGGTGATCGACTGGGTCAATCTCTGGGCGCTGGCGGTCAATGAGGAAAACGCAGCAGGTGGCCGCGTCGTGACCGCACCGACCAACGGAGCAGCCGGGATCGTTCCCGCCGTATTGCGCTTCTACGACCGCTTCGTGCCGACCGCGAGCACCCAAGGGGCCGAGGATTTCCTGCTGACCGCCGCCGCCATCGGATCGCTGTTCAAAGAGAATGCGTCGATTTCGGGGGCGGAAGTTGGGTGTCAGGGCGAAATCGGGGTGGCATGCTCAATGGCAGCGGCGGGGCTGGCAGCGGCGCTCGATGCGACGCCCGAACAGATTGAAAATGCCGCTGAGATCGGCATGGAGCATAATCTGGGGCTAACGTGCGACCCGGTTGGCGGGCTGGTGCAAGTGCCCTGCATCGAACGCAATGCGGTAGGGTCGATCAAGGCCATCGAAGCCGCACGGCTGGCGATGCTTGGCGATGGCACGCACCGGGTCAGCCTCGATCAGGTCATCGAAACGATGCGCAAGACAGGCCTCGATATGTCCGAACGTTACAAGGAAACGTCATTGGGCGGACTCGCGGTGAACGTCGTCGCCTGCTGACCTCGATCAGCGCGACAGGCTTTTTGCCCCATCGCCAATCACCCCGAACGCACTCCAGTAAAACGGATGCGATGTTTCGGCACGGTCCATCAGCCCGGTTTGCGCCACGCGGAGGGCATCGCCGAGCGCCACCCCGGGTTCGGCCCCCAGAAGCCCATTGATCAGCGTCTTGGTCGCATCATAATCATCAGGAATTGGCCAATAGGTCGCAACCACGGTCCGCGCGCCTGCCGCCACGAACGCGCGGACAAGGCCATCGAGTGCAAAATTGCCGCCCGTTGCCAGCCCGGCCTCGCGCGTCGCAGACACCGAGGCCTCGCCCGCTGTATCGCAAGCAGAAAGCAGCACCAGATCGGCGTCGAGATCGAGGTCGAACACTTCGCGAAACGTCAGCAGCCCGTCCGACTGAGCATCGCCGAACGATGTGACCAAGGCGGGCCGCGCGGGGCATTCAGGCGCGGGGGCAGACACCAGCCCGTGCGTTGCAAAATGAATGATGCGATAGTCGCGGGTGCTGCCATCCTGCGTCAGCGCTTCATCGGTAAAGCTGTCTCCCAGAATCAGCTTCGGATTGCCGCTCGAAAATTTCCCCGCCGCATATTTGAGCTCATCGGATGAGATTGGGCGATCCCAGACTTCTGCCGGCCACGAACACGCATCTCCACCCAGCTGAATGCGCCGATCGCGGCTGGGAAGCGCATTTTCACCGATGCCAAGATATGCGTTTTTCGCCTGTGAAGACGGAGCCGAACGGATATCGACGAACCCGCGCGACGAGACGGCGGTGCTGACGAACTTTGCTTTGCCGAGCCATGCGACGCCCCTCATATCATAGGCGTCGGCACCCTTTACCCGCGCGCGCGCCAGATAGGCATCGACACTCGCCTGATCGGTGACAAGCAGATTGGCGGGCAATAACAGCATCGCGCCATCGGGTTCGAACACCAGATGCCGTTTCTGCGCGAGACTATCGGCAACTGGCCCAAACAGGTCGAGATAGAGCTGCCGCGATGTCTGAACATCGAAAACAGGCGTCGCGATCCGGCCATCCTCGGTTGTGATCGTAATCGAATCGCGCACAGTCGCGACCCTGTCAGCCAGCACCTTTGCGCTGATCGCGAGCGGAAAGGCGCGCGCATCGGCCTTGGTGACGAACACGCCGTACAGCCGCTCACCTGCGAGCACGAGCCGGTAATAGGCTTCGTCAGGGCCAAGCGCCGATTGCAATTCGGGCAAACCAATCCGGCTTTCCGATACCGCTCGAAACCGGGGATAAGCGGCCAGTTTCGACAACAGGGCGGTCTGTTCATCACCCAGCTTGGCACGACGATCGCGGGCCTGCGCGAGGGCTTCGGCAGCATCGGCGCTTTCCGTCGCGCGTGCCGATAGTTCGGCAATATCGGCATCGAGCCGCACCACATCGCGCGATACGCTGAGCGAGGAACGGAACAGCCGCGACGCTTCATCATCGCCCCCGGACAATTCACGGGCAAACACGGCCTGGGTTTGCGCAAGCCCCGGCCGGACAAGAAGCTGGCTTGCCGTAAACAGTTCCGAAACAGCATCGGCACCGGCGTCAGGCGCAATCAGCAGATCGAAATATTCGACGAGATAGTTGCGGATATTGGCCGACGCACTGGCATTGCCGAGCGCCTTGCCCGTCGCATCGCGGAACAGCGCCCGCGCGCCAACTTTGTCGCCGCCGCGCGACATGGCGACGGCGAGCCGCGTTTGCGCTCCCGTAAGTGCCGGGGAATTGGGCGCCGTCGACGAAAAAACAGCCACTGCCTCTTCGAGCAGCTGGCGCGCTTCGCTGCCATTGCCATCGGCTTCGGCAAGCGCCGCAAGCTCGGTAAGCGAATTTGCGCGCAGCCACGCAGCGCTCGTCACCCGGCCACCGCGAACCTTGCCGATACGATCGATGGCATCGCGCTGCGCAACGCGCGCATCGGCGCTGCTGCCTGTCAGTCTGAGTGCGGCGCCCTCAAGCTGGCGCGCCTGCGCATCGAGCAACAGCGCGCGTTCTGTCGCCGACAAGCGTCCGCCGCCACCGCCAAGTGCAGTGACCCGGCCATCGTCGGCATTGAGCCGCTGACTGATCGGGCGATCAAGATACCCCTCGGTCAGACGGCCTGAATCGGGCATCTGCGCCGACCGGCTGGTCTGCGGCTTTTTATATTCGACAAGCGCTGCTGCGCCATCGCCCTGGTTGAGCGCATGGATCATGCGGTAATTACGCAGCAACCGCGTCTGCACAGGATCTGACAGATCGAGCGCGGTTTCGGCAGTCACAAAGAGCGGGTTTGCTTCGACAAACCGGCCAAGATTGGACAATTGCAACGCGCGATTGGCGGCATATTCGCTTGTCCGCGTGAACCCTGTATCACCGCCACGCGCGCGATCGAGCAACGTGTCGAAAAACTCGGCGGCTTCGGGAAAGCTGCCGACATTATTACGCGCATAGCCTTCTGCCAGCGCTTGATCGGGATCGAGATTGCCCGCCTGAACGCGCGCAAATGCAGCAGGATCGCCCGCTTCTGTGACTGCCACTTCAACTGTGCCCGGCACAGCGCGATCGAGCAGCACCGACTGAAGCCCGAGTTTGACCGCCGATTCATAACCGGCAAGCCCTTCGGCCAGATAAGTGGCGCGGCCGCGGCTGGCGGCAAACCGGACGTAGCGCAGGCCTGTGCCACTTGCTGTGCACACAGATCGCATCACGCCGGGCGTGCCGCCGATGTCAACGGGGCTAGCCGCTTCGCATGTCGCCTGTTCGGTAAAGCTGCTGCCAGACGCTTCACGCTGGTCGAACCTGTAAATCTTGCCAACCGCCGATGCGGCATCCTGGCAAACAATCGAAAACGCGCGATCGAACATGCCCTTGAGCGCAGGATCGACCGAGCGGTTCTGCGCGGTGCACACCACGCCATCGGACCCGACGCGGAAACTATCGGCGAGCGAAATGCTCGACTGCGCGGCGGTGGCTGGCTGCGCGAGCATTGCTGCCGAGGCGAAGATAACACACAAGCGGATCATCTTGGCTCTCCTGTCGGGGCCGTCTCCCAAAGACTGGTGTTGCCACCACCCGAAACTGGCTCATCAACCACATCGTCGTTGGCGATACCCGCTCCGTCGATCAACCGCGATATCACGGCGTTCGGGCGCTTGTCCGCAGCCGACACAGCCTCTTCGGCTTCCTTCCGCTCTTGTTCGGCTTGCTCGGTCAGCTGTTGCGGCTCGACCGATGCCTGCACCGCCGCGACAGTGACAGGATCGCCCTGACTGCCTGCGCAGATCGCAGTCGCGATCACGCAGCCGTTGACGCTTGCGGTCGGTGTCAACGTTGTGCCTGATGCTACGATAAAGGCATCGACGGTGCGCCGGTTGGTCAGCAACAGACCGGCTGCATCGACCGCCTGACCATTGATGACGACGTCGATCGTGCCCGGGGGAAGATCGGCAGTCGGCGATTGTTGGCCCTGCCGCGGTGCCGCAACGCGCGCCGCCACGGTGATGCCACCTGCGCCAGCATCGATCCCTGCCCGGGTGCGGAAATCGCCGGTGTTGGCAATGAGGATCGTATCGTCTGCGGTCAGGGTGACCGAACCGCCTGCCAAAACCGGCGGCGCGTCGCGAACCGAAGACGGCTGCCCCAGCCGCGCGTCGCGTCCGGCAAAATCCACATTGGCACGAAGCGCCGCCAGCAGGCTGGCATCGGCGGCCCAGATATCCGATGCCGCGAGCCGGAGCGCACCTGCAGGTGCTGTGCCGTTGGTCAGCCTGATCGCGCCGCTCCCCGAATCGATTTCGATCCGGCCACCGGCGACGATATCGACCAGATTGCCAGCCACAGCATCGGTTACCAAAGCTGCGCCCGTGACTGCAATTGCACCTGGCGTAACGATGCGCAGCCGCCCTTGTGTTCCTGCCAGATTGGCGGCTTGCCCGGCAGCAGCGCCGCGCATCGTGAAGCTGCCGAGCGTCAGCAGCGGTGCAGGCCGCGTTGCCGATGCCTGCACGGTGAAACTGATCGATTGCGCGCGCAGGCGGCTCGCCTCATCGCCCGAAAGCGAATAGCCGCCCGGCGCGTCGGCACCGCCAAAGGCAACCGCAGTCGCCAGCGGATCGACGATCAAATCGAGTGTCTGCGTGGCTGCGCTGCCCAGCCCGCCGCCTGCGCCAATTGCAATATCGCCAGAGCGCACCGAAATTGTCGATGCCGAGACTGGCCCGTTGAAGGTCGCTGTGCCGGTGCTGGCCGCCACGAACCGGTTGGTGGCAACTGCGCCGCCAATCGTCACTGGTCCGGCAATCGCGACCGGCGTCGCGGCAAAAATAGATGCCGGATCGAGTGTGACGGGATCGAGCAGCGACAGCATCGACGAATTGGCGATATAAGTGGTGCCAGAAGGCGCAGTCGTGATGGCACCAAGCGTCGCGCCAGTGCGCGCAAGGACCAGCAGCGAATTCTGCGTCTGGATCGCGCCTGTTGTAACGCTGCCGGTTTGTGACCCCAGCCCAACCGGGCCGCGCGCTGAGATAGAGCCGGTTGTGACATTGCCTGTGGCCTGTATGCCGACACCAAAGCCTGCCTCAGGGTCTGTCGTCGGGCGCAATATGCCGGCATCGATATTGCCCGTCGTCACGCTGCCGCCAGCGCCGATCAGCACCGAATCGCCGGTGCTCAGCGCGCCTGTGTTCACATTCCCCCCGGCCGTCAGGTCGATATCCGATTCGGCGCGGACCGTTCCAAGGGTCAGGTTACCCGGCGTGATGACCTCGAACAGCCCGGCAGTGACGATATTGCCACCGTCAATGTCTCCTGCCGCAGTGAGCGTCAGCGGCCCGCCAGTCGTGGCACCGCCGATCGTCAGCGCGGTGTTTGCGGTGAAAGATGCAGCTCCAGCCGACTGGAACCGCGTCCGTGTCAGGATCGAGCCGGGAACGGTCACTGAGATCGTGCCCGTTGAAACCAGCGCGCCCGGAGCAACAGGTGCGGCGCCGTTCAGGCTTTCGACAATGTTCGCCGCCGTCGCGGTAAAGCCGCCAGTGTTGATCGTGCCATTGTCGGTGAAGATTGCGGCATTGCCGCCAATGGCGCGGAGGTCGAACATGCCTGCACTCTGGACGGTTGCGTTGCGGGCCCCCACGCCCGATACAGCGAAGGTCAAATATGGCGCGACACTGGTGCCACCTGCCGATCCTGATGACCCGATCGAAAGCTGCGCTGCGCCAATATTGCCGCCATTCGCACTGATGATCGCCCGACCGCCATTGCCATTTGGCGTGCTGGCAGCCATCGGCACGCCGGGGGCACCGATCAGCCCGGCGGCTTGCACCGTGATCAGGCCGTTGGACGCGATCCGGCTCGCGCCGCCCGCATTCGGATTCGGCGAGGTCAGGACCAAGGCATTGCCGCCATTGGCTGCGCCGCCTGTTCCAGTCACAAAAGCGTTTGCCGCCACAATCGTTTGACCGGCGACAGCGATACTGCCGCCAGCCAGATTCCCAAAAATTGCGGTTCCGCCCGTGCCATTGCCGCCTGCGCCTGCAACCGTTCCGCCGCCACCTGCACCGCCCTGTCCCACTGCAGACGAGATGACTGTGGCTGCCGACAAGCTTCCCGTCGCGACAGAAGCCGCGCCGCCAAAGCCGACACGCGCCTGACCGCCTGTGCCATTGCCGCCCGCGCCGCCGGGCCCGATGTTCGATGACGCCCCACCTGCCCCGGCAAAGCCATTGGCGCTGGCTGTCACCGCTCCCAGGCCGATCGTGCCCGCACTCGATGTCGATCCGACACTGGTTGTGCCGCCTGTCGCATTGCCGCCACGTCCGCCAACACGCGGCAGGCCCAGCGCCACGCCGACCGCGCCAAAGCTGCCGCCAGCACCGCCATTGGCTTGTGCGGTTGCCGTCACACCCGCCATCGTCAGCATGGCATTGACTGCGGCGCTATCCACCTCGGCGCGCGCCGTGCCGCCTGTTGCATCGCCGCCACGCCCGCCGAAATCGGCACGGGCCGCACTGCCGATCCCGTTCGCGTTCAAAGTCGACGCGCCCGTCACACTGAGCGATCCCGACGAGACAGTCGCGCTCGCCGTTCCCCCTGCGCCCGCGCCACCGATGCGCCCGGAGCCGCCCAGCCCGGACGCATTCAGATCGAGCAGGCCGCCTATCGTCGTTGCGATCCCGTTTGCGCTCACCCGCGCTGTGCCGCCTGTCCCAAGACCGCCGGTGTTGCCTGTCCCTGCCCCGCCTGTGCCGCTTGCGTCGAGCAGTGCAGCACCCAGAAGCGTTGCAGTGCCCTTCAAATTGTCGATCCGCGCGGTGCCGCCTGTCGCGGCTCCACCATTGCCTGAAAGTGCCGTTCCGCCTGTCGCGCTCGCAATTGCCAGCATGGGACCGTTGATGGTGACCGACGCGGTTTGGCTGACGACCGCCCCATTCTCCTGGATGTCGATCCCGGCAGTGCCGCCAATAGCGTTGCCGCCGCTGGCATTGCCCGTGCCGCCGGTTGCGCTGGCGTCGGCTGTAAATGCCCCGAAAGATACCGTTGCCCGGGCGGTCGTCGTAACGAAGTGGGGACTTGCGACGATGTCCGCTTCTCCGCCAGTTGCATTTCCGCCCGCGCCGAGGATCGCGCCAGATCGGCCGATCCCGCCATTGCCGCCTGTTGCCGATGCGTCGAACAGCACCGCACCCGAAGTGACTTCGCTTCCGCGTGCCAGAATGATGACGCGGCCTGCCGTTGCCGCGCCGCCATTGCCTGCTGCGCCATCGCCGGTGCCAAGCCCGCTTGCGCCGCCGTCTCCGCCGGTTCCACTCACATCGGCAGTGATTGAGGTCGACCGGTTAAAGCCTTGGATGGTCGGCGCGCCAGCCCCACTGAATGTGCCGATCTGGATGAATGCGAAGTTGGGCGACAGCGGGTCTCCGCCGATTCCGCCTGCACCGCCGTTTCCACCTGCACCATTGGTGCCGATGCCGCCCGCACCGCCTGCACCGCCTGTTTGCCGCGCGTTGAAATCGATCGCGCCCAACGTCACGCGTCCATTGGTGGCACGGGCGAAGACCTGCCCGCCCGAAACACTTGCGGTGCCGCCCGTGCCGCCATTGCCGCCGACAGCGCCAGCGATACCATCACCGCCGATGCCGCCATTGGCCCTGCCATCGACGGTCAGATTGCCGGCATTGATGATGCTCGGGATTGCGACATTGCCATCGAGCGTCACAAGGAAGAATGGCGAGGATGTCGCGCTGCCGCCGTTACCACCATCGCGCGCGTTGCCGCCGGTCGCATAGGTCAGCGCATCGACATTTGCGAGCGTCAGCGCCGCATTGTTGGCGTAAATCTCAACACCGATGTCCATGATTGGAGGCACGATGACATTGCCGCCATTGATGCCATTCCCGCCAATGCCAAAGGCTTCGATTAGCGTAGAGCCACCGATTGTGACCGGTGATTGAAGCGCAAAAAGCTCAGCATAGCCCGGTGTCGCATTGCCGCCATTGCCGATGCTGCCCACAGCATCGCCACCGATTGCGCGCACATTGAGATTGAGATTGGGGGCAACGGCAATCGATCCCCCGCCACCTGTCAGGCTTCCAAGCGATGCAAATCCTCCGACGGCATTGCCGCCATTTCCGGCAAAGCCGGTGCCGCCAAACGCGTCGGCTTCGAGTTCGAGATCGGTTGAACCTGTGACAGAGAGATTGCCCGCGATAGAGCCAATCAGCGCCCGGCCACCGGTGCCAAGACCGCCTGCCGCGCCATTGCCGCCTTGCGCTTCGACATCGAGGAACGCGTTATCGACGGTCAGGCTGCCAGCTGTCATGAAAATCTGGGCAAGTCCGCCTGTCCCCGCGCCGCCCGTGCCAATCGTGGCAAAACCGCCTTCTGCGCCTGAGACGAGCGATATGCTCTGAATTGAAACACTATCGGCTGCGCCATTGGTCGAAAGCCGCGATGTGCCGCCGGTGGCTGCCCCGCCCAGCGCCTGGCCATCGCCGCCCGATGCCGAAGCGATTATCGAAAGCCCCGATCCAATCAGCACATTATTGGCGCCGCCGCCGAAAATGACTGTTTCCGCCGTGCCGCCGATTGCGTTGCCACCAATGCCCGTTGCGCTCGATCCGCCAAAAGCACGGGCATCCATGTTGACCGAAAATGGAACATCGATCCGCCCGCCGCTGATTGCATTCAGCCGCGCAATGCCGCCTGTCGCTGTGCCGGCATTGCCACTGTCCGTCGACCCTGTTGAGGCACTCGCATTGACGAAAACCGCACTATCGACATCGACCCTGCTGGAACCCCCCGTGGCCGAGATCGACGCCGTGCCGCCAGTCGAATTTGCTCCGGCGCCACCACCAGATGCAGATCCTCCACCAGCACTCGCATTGACGCTGAGACTGGATACAACGCTGACAAGTCCGTTGGTCGTACCGCCGCCTGCGGTAAAACTGGCCACGCCGCCTGTTGCCGATCCAGAACTGGCGCCGCCATTGCCGTTGCCGCCCGCACCACTTGCCGTAAGGCCGGCGCTTGTCCCGAACGCAATCGTGCCGGTGTTCGCGAAAACCTGAGCAAATCCTGCCGCTCCATTGCCACCGCGGTTGCCCGCACCCACGCC
>JANOQL010000113.1:0-3440 GCA_031414835.1 Sphingomonadales bacterium
GCCGCTCGCCGCCGATGCGCGCTTCCCGATTTTTCCGCCGCACCTGGTCCAGTCGATCCGCGACGCGATGCCCGACGACGGGATCATTTGCCTCGACAACGGGGTCTACAAGATCTGGTTCGCGCGCGGCTATACCGCTTATCATCCCAACACGGTGCTGCTCGACAATGCGCTGGCGACGATGGGGGCGGGGCTGCCTAGCGCAATGATGTCCTCGATGCTGTACCCTGAGCGCAAGGTCATGGCGATCTGCGGCGATGGCGGCTTCATGATGAACAGCCAGGAGATGGAAACCGCTGTCCGGTTGAAACTCAACATGACCGTGCTGATTCTGCGCGACGATGCCTATGGCATGATCCGCTGGAAGCAGGCGAATATGGGCTTCGTCGATTTCGGCCTGACCTATGGCAACCCCGATTTCGTCAAATATGCCGAAAGCTATGGCGCACACGGCCACCGCGTCGAAAGTGCGGCGCATCTGAAGGAACTGATCGCGCATTGCCGCGATACGCCGGGGGTTCACCTGATCGACTGCCCGGTCGATTATGTCGACAATGACAAGATCCTGAACCGCGACAACAAGGAACTGGCGGCGAAGGTTTAGTCATGTTGAAAGACACCTATCCGCTTTACCTCAACAACAAGGCGGCGCAGCCCAACACCGATCTTGAGGTGACCGACAAGTTCACCGGCGAAGTCGCGTTCCGCTGTGCTCTCGCAACACCAGACGTCATCGACGAGGCCATCGCAGGTGCGGTCCGCGCAGCCGAGCCGATGGCGCGGATGGCGAGCTTTGAGCGGCAGGCGGTGCTCGAACATTGCGTCACCCGGTTTCGCGAACGCTTCGACGAGCTTGCCTATGCTTTGTGCGTCGAGGCGGGCAAGCCGATTGCCGATGCAGAGGGCGAAGTTACCCGGCTGATCGATACGTTCAAGATCGCCGCCGAAGAATCGACGCGCAATTATGGCGAGGTGCAACCGCTCGACATTTCGGCGCGCGCCAAAGGCTATATGGGGATGTGGAAACGCGTGCCGATCGGGCCGTGCAGCTTCATTTCGCCGTTCAACTTCCCGCTCAATCTCGCCGCGCACAAGATCGCGCCCGCCATCGCGATCGGCTGTTCGTTCGTGATGAAGCCTGCGAGTATGACGCCGCTGGGCGCGATCATCATGGGCGAAGTGCTCGCCGAAACCGATCTGCCCAAAGGTGCGTTTTCGATCCTGCCCGCCGCGCGCGCAGGGTCCGACTTGTTCACCACCGATGAGCGGCTGAAACTGCTGAGCTTCACCGGATCGCCCGGCGTAGGATGGGATTTGAAGGCGAAGGCGGGCAAGAAGAAGGTTGTGCTTGAGCTTGGCGGCAACGCAGCAGTGGTCGTCGATAAGGATGCCGATCTGGAGCATGCGCTCGCGCGCATCGTTTTCGGCGGCTATTATCAGTCGGGGCAAAGCTGCATCCACGTCCAGCGCGTGATCATCCACGCCGATATTTACGATCGCTTCCGCGACATGCTCGCCGCGAAGGTCAAGACGCTGATTTCGGGCGATCCCAAGAACCGCGATACCTTCATCGGCCCGATGATCTCGGTCAAGGAAGCCACCCGGCTCAAATCATGGGTCGATGCGGCTGTGGCAGGCGGCGCGACGCTGCTCGCAGGCGGCAACCGCGAAGGCAACATGCTCGAAGCGACGCTCCTCGAAGGATGCAGCCGCGACAGCGACCTGTATCGCGAAGAGGCATTCGGCCCCGTTGTCATCCTGTCGAAGTTCACCGACTGGAAGGCAGCGCTCGATGAAGTCAATGACAGCAAGTTCGGGCTGCAAGCCGGCCTTTTCACCAATAACATTCATCAGGTGCTCGATGCGTGGGATCATCTCGAAGTCGGCGGCATCTGCGTTAATGAAGTCTCGTCGTATCGCGTCGACAACATGCCCTATGGCGGCGTCAAAGACTCAGGGCTGGGTCGCGAAGGCGTCAAGTTTGCGATGGAAGACATGAGCGAAATTCGCAATCTCGTGATCCGGCGCAACGGTTAACCATGTGTGACGCAAACAACACAAATCGCGCTTTTGTGCGGTTAAGCACAGTAAAATCTTGGCATAAGAGGCAATTCGCGGCTTGCCAGCGGCGGCAAAGCCCGTAAACTCTGGCCAAAATAATCAAGCGGTCGCATCGCAGTAAGGATTTTGGGCGTCAGGCGGCATTGGGCCAGACGGGGGAAGCGGTGCAGACATTCATGATCGCTCTTTGGCGTAAACGGCGGGCCAGCTTGTGTGCTGCCCTTTTGTGCGTTGGCATGGCGCTTGCCGCACTCGCCACATCGGGCTTCACCCCATCCACACCGGCACAGGCCGCGCTTCCCGGAGATGCTGCACACCTTGGTGTGGCATCATGCGGCGGATCGACCTGCCATGGCCGATCGCAGCCTGATGGCGCGGTGGTCCGGCAAGATGAAATCATGATCTGGCAAGAGCCGTCTTCGCCCGGTGGCGCCCACAGCCGCGCCTACGCGATCCTGCGCGAACCTCGCAGCCAGACTATCGCCAAACGGCTCGGCATCGGCGCCGCCGAAAACGCACCGATGTGCCTTGGCTGCCATTCGGATCCAGCGGCATCGCGTGGGCCTTTGTTCAAAACGAGCGACGGCGTCGGCTGCGAAGCCTGCCATGGCGGTTCGGCGAACTGGGTTGCGGTCCACAAAACCGGAAACCGTGCTGGATCATTGCAAAACGGCCTCGTCAATCTCAACAACCCGCAAACGCGTGCGGCGGTCTGTCTTGATTGCCATTACGGATCGGCTGACGGCAATCAGTTCGTCAATCACCGGATCATGGGCGCAGGGCATCCTCGCATCGCGTTCGAACTCGACCTATTTTCAACCTTGCAACAGCATCATAACGAAGATGCCGATTACATCACGGTGCGCCGCAAGGGCAAAACAAACGGCATGCGCTTCTGGGCAGTCGGGCAAGCAATGGCGGTCGATCGGCAACTGGGGCTTTACCAGAATGCCGGACTCGGGGGCGAAGGCGCGTTTCCAGAATTTTATTTCTTCGATTGCCACAGCTGCCATCGGAAGATCTACGACGATCAGAAATTTCAGGCATCGACGCTCGATAATCCTGCGCGCCCAATTCCCGTCGGGATGCCACCGTTTAACGATGAAAACATGATCATGCTGTCTGCGGCGGCGCGTGTGGCTGCTCCGGGCCTTGCTGCCCGTTTCGATGCCGATGCCCGCGCTTTCCACGCAGCCATTGCGCGGGACCGGCCCAGTGCTGTTGCGGCGGCGGGCAAGCTCCGCGCTTCGGCAACCGCTCTGGCAGGCGCGTTTTCGAACACCAATTTCGATCGCGTCAAAACATTTGCGGTCATGGACCTGATCGCAAGCGAGGCGATCGCATCGCGCTTTACAGATTACGCGGGCAGCGTGCAGGCG
>JANOQL010000114.1:0-3827 GCA_031414835.1 Sphingomonadales bacterium
AGAACCCGAAGAGGCCGCCGTCAGGATCGGGCGGCGGGTCGTCGAAACGATGCAGGCGCGGACCGAACATGGCTATGTCTTCCGGATTGACCTCCGCCTGCGGCCGTCGCCTGAAATCACCCCGATCGTGCTACCGGTCGACGCCGCGATCAGCTATTATGAATCGCAGGCTTTGCCGTGGGAACGCGCCGCATTCATCCGGGCGCGCGCGTGCGGTGGGGATATGGCGCTGGGCATTGGATTCCTCAATGCGGTCCGGCCGTTTGTCTGGCGGCGCGGGCTGGATTTTGGCGCGATCGAAGACGTGCGCGGCCTGTCTCGCCGCATCCGCGATCATTACGCCCAAGGGCAAACCTTCGGTCCAGGCTATGATCTGAAACGCGGGCGTGGCGGGATCCGCGAATGCGAGTTTTATGCACAGATCCACCAGCTCATCCATGGTGGTCGTGAGCCTGAATTGCGCGCGCCGGCAACGTGCGATGCGCTCGCGGCATTGGCATCGGCGGAACGGATTGGCGCTGAGCAAGCCGCGAGCCTTGCCGAGGCTTATCGCCTCTATCGCCGCATCGAACACCGGCTTCAGATGGTCGATGATCGCCAGACGCACAGCCTGCCGACCGAGCCTGATGCGCTGGAGGGCGTGGCGAAGCTCGACGGTTTGGCCGACGGAGCAGCGTTGCTCGCGCTGCTGCAACCGCACGTCGATGCCGTCGGCGGCATTTACGACGCGCTTGACGGTGATGCCCGCGAAAGCCTCCCCGAAGCCGGAAGCGCGCTCGAAGATCGTCTCCACGACGCCGGTTTTCCCGATCCGGCACATGCCGCACAGCGGATTGCGCACTGGCGGTCGGGCGGGGTGCGCGCGGTGCGTTCGCCTGCGGCGCGCGCAGCGCTTGAGGCGGTGCTGCCGCAGATCGTGGCCGCACTGGGATCGGCGCAAGACCCGCAGCGCGCGATCCTTCAACTCTCGACACTGATCGAACGGCTGCCGAGCGCGGTCAATCTGTTCCGGCTGCTGGAGGCGCAGCCTGCGCTCCTGGGCCTCCTCACACGCATCCTGATCCATGCGCCGACCCTGGCAGAGGCATTGTCACGGCGCGCCGAACTTCTCGACCGGCTGATCGATGCCAGCGCGTTCGATCCGCCAGGGTCGATTGCCGCGCTTGCCATCGAAATGGCGGTCAAGGCCGATGTCGAGGAACAGTTCGATCATGTCCGCCGGATTGTCGGCGAACACCGCTTCGCACTCGGCGTCCAGATTGTCGAAGGCGTGTGCGATCCGCTCGATGTCGCAGCAGGCTATGCACGCGTTGCCGAAGCCGCGATCCAGATTGTCAGTGACGCAGCGGTGACAGCATTCGAGGCCGCGCACGGCAAGGTGCCCGGCGGCGAGCTCGTCATCCTGGCACTCGGGCGGATGGGCGGCGCCGAACTGACACATGCGTCAGACCTCGATCTGATCTTCCTGTTCACCGGCGATTTTTCGACCGAATCGGATGGCAGCAGGCCGCTGGGCGGGACGATGTATTTCAACCGGCTCGCGCAGCGGGTCATTGCCGGGCTCTCAGTCGCGACGGCGGCGGGGCCGCTCTACGAGGTCGATACACGGCTGCGCCCGTCGGGAACGCAAGGCCCGCTTGCGGTCTCGTTCGATGCCTTCGCCAAATATCAGGCCGAAAACGCGTGGACGTGGGAGCATATGGCGCTAACCCGTGCGCGCTGCGTTTACGGATCGGCGGATGCGCGCGTCGCACTTGATGGCATCATCGCCAAAACGCTCGCAACACCTCGCGATCCGGCCGCACTTCACGCCGATTCGATCAAGATGCGCGCCGATATGACGACGCACAAACCCCCCAAGTCCGAACTCGACGTCAAACTGCTCCCCGGCGGACTCGTCGATCTCGAATTTGCCATTCACGTTACTCAGCTTACGAATCGCAAAAGTTTCAATCCCCATCTGGCGGGCGCAATTGCCGCCTTGGGTGATGCTGGTCTTGCCCCTGCAACGATGGCCGATGCGCATTGTTTGATGACGCGGCTTCTTGTCGTGTTGCGATTGGTTGCACCCGACCTCCAGACACCCGATCCTGCCACATGCGCACTCGTTGCGAACGTCTGCGGCGCCTCCGATTGGCCACAACTGCTTGATCGGCTTGCAGCCGTGCGGCAGGACGTCAGCAGATATTGGCATCAAGTAGCGGAGGAATGAATGGCAGAGGTTGGCGTAATGGCACCGGGTGCGACATGGACTTTGGGTGGCGGGGACCAGGGATCGGTCAGCGATCATAAGGGGCGAAAGCTCGTCGTTTATTTCTACCCTAAGGATGATACATCAGGCTGCACCAAGGAAGCGCAGGAGTTTACAGCGCTTTCCGCCGATTTTGCCGCAGCGAGCACCGACATCGTCGGCATTTCACGCGATTCGATCAAAAGCCATGACAAATTTGTCGGCAAATACGATCTCAAGGTCGCACTCGGCAGCGATGAAGGTGGCGAAGTGACCGAGGCGTTCGGCGTGTGGGTTGAAAAATCGATGTATGGCAAAAAATATATGGGGATCGAACGCGCGACCTTCCTGATCGACGCGGGCGGCGTCATTGCGCGCGTCTGGCGCAAGGTGAAAGTGCCGGGCCATGCCGCAGAGGTATTAGAGGCGGCCAAGGCGCTTTGAGCGTAGCCATCGCCGCCTTTTTGATCGCCACATCGTTTGCGACCGCTTTGCTTTCAGGCATCTTCGGCATGGCGGGCGGGCTGGTGCTGATGGGAGCATTGGCATTCGTTCTCCCTGTTGCAGCCGCATTCGTGACGCATGGCATTCTCCAACTCGTGGCCAATGGGTGGCGCGCGGTGTTGCATCGGCGGCATATCAAATGGAGGATCATGGTCTGGTTTATCGGCGCAACGCTGATTGGCGGCAGCTTTGTCGCATTATTCCAGATGATCCCATCGAAACCGTTGCTGTTTCTGCTGCTCGGGCTGGTGCCAATGCTGGTTTGGCTGCCGAAAAGCTGGCTGGCACTCGATGCTGCCAAACCGTGGCATGCACTGGTATTTGGAACACTGGCCTCGATCCTCAACCTGACCGCGGGGGTTGCCGGCACATTCCTCGATACTTTGTTTGTCCGCACCGGCCTCAGCCGGCATGAAATCGTTGCCACAAAAGCCGCAATCCAGTCACTCAACCACGTCACCAAAATCGCTGTTTATGGCTGGGTGCTGGCTGGCACGAACGCAAGTGTCTTGCCGCCATGGTGGCTGTTCGCGCTCGCGATCCCTGCATCGATGTTCGGAACGACCGTTGGCGGCTGGGTTCTCGACCGGATGACCGATAACAACTTCAAGCAATGGACCGCATGGATCGTCACTGCCATCGGTGTGGTGTATCTGATCAAGGCCTGGCTCAGCTGGTAGCCCACCATGATCTGGCCAGCGAATCTTGTGGTTCGGATCACCGATCCCGTCGGCCAACAGCCTTTTGTGTGACAGTTTTATGCGCCGTTCATCGGGCGTTCAACGATTCAACGCGTGTCTCTGCCGGTCTGCCCCGCGAATTTTCTAGCGGGGTTGCGTCTCTGACAACGCTTCCCCAGTGATCTTCATCACAGACGCACGACCCGGGGGGACAAGTCCGGTTAACGCGTGAACGGGCAATTATTTTTGGGGTCTTCATGACATCTGGGTCGCTTTTTCTGCGTGTGACAGTGCTACAAAGGCTGCACACGCTATTTCGCTCACGCGAAATCTTCATTCACAACGGTGCTGCAATGCGGCGATTGCATGTGTCGGCAAAGACGCAAGTCGCGGCAGTTGCAGCTGCGGCATTT
>JANOQL010000115.1:0-5339 GCA_031414835.1 Sphingomonadales bacterium
CAGTGGCACCAGCCGCCCTTCCTTTTGGGGGCTACACACCCACCCCCGCCCCGGGCCTCCCGGCGGCGGGCGGAGGTGTGAGAAGGTTCGGCAGGCGCCACCACGCAAATTGACCAAGTGATGCAGATTTACCGGACCGGCGTTACTCGCCTGATTTCACCAATCGCACCATCGGTCACGATGTAAATCGAACCCGACGAGGATATTGCCATCGAACGAATCCTCGCCCCAAGATCGATGCGTTGCATTTCTGTGGCCGTTGATCCCCGCGTCCTTACCCGAATTATACCACGTTGCTGCAACCCGGTCAGGAGAAAATCCCCCGCCCAATCGAGAAACTCATTGCCTTCGTATCGCACCATGCCCGACGGCGCGATGGCCGGTGTCCATGTGATAATCGGCGCAATGAAGCCGTCACCTGCCATATGTGGCACAATGTTTGATCCTGGAAGAGTTCCGTTCGACGCCACCGGCCAGCCATAATTTACGCCCGCCGCAATGATGTTAAATTCATCACCGCCCTGTGGACCATGCTCCGAAGACCAGAGAAAGTTATCGCGCGAAAATGCGAGGCCATATTGATTGCGATGGCCGCGCGAATAGAGTTCCTGCTTTGCGCCGGGAACATTAAACCATGGATTGTCAGTCGGAATGGTACCGTCAGGAAAAATCCGGATTATCTTGCCGTTGCTGTTATCCAGCCTGAACAGATAATTGAAATCGAGTTCCTGCCGATCGCCCGACGTCATGAACAGGTGCCGTCCGTCGGGGCTGAATGCCAGCCGTGAGCCAGGCTGACCGATTGCCGATGGAGACGTGATCGGGTCTGCACGGTAGATAGTTTGCACATTCGACAGCGACGCAGCAGTGGCCGATGCGGTCAGCACACCCTTACCGATAGCAACGCCTTGCGGCTGAACCGCAGGATTGTTCATTTCCCGCCCGACGCGTGGTGCCGCCCGGTCTTCATACATGTATGAAAAATAAACGAGGCGCGAAGTGGCAAAATCGGGTGACAGCAGGATGTCGAGCATTCCTACCGAATCCGGTAGTCCCGTCACCGGGGTTTTGACCCCATTCTGCGACACGAGCGATATGGTGCCTGGAATCGTCCGGCTGCTGGCCAGAATCCGGTCGTCTGGCAACACCGCAATTGCCCAAGGCGTGTCGATCTGCGCAATGGCTGCAGATTGCGACAGCCCCGTAATCGGGCGCGCGTCGGGCGGCGGAGGCGATGGCGGAGGTGCTGGTGGCGGAGTTACAGCAACCGGCGGCGGCGTTACTGACCCCGTCGGCGGACCGTTGTCACCGCCACCGCACGAAGCAAGTGCTAAAGTTGAAAGACAAAAAACAGACATGAAAACGCGCCGTGTCGTAATAATCATACACCCCCCGAATACTGACATCTCGGGTGAGAACGATTTGCGCGTCTATTTGTTCCTTAATCCATCAAAAGATTTTGCTTACAGAATTACTTCCCCCCAGCTGCAATCCACCCATTGATCTTCGTCTCGAGGATCGACAGCGGCAGTGCGCCACTCATCAGCACCTGTTCGTGGAACTTGCGAATGTCGAAGCCTTTGCCCAGCTTGGCTTCGGCGGATTTGCGCAGTCGCTGGATCGTCAGTGCGCCGATCTTGTAGGCGAGTGCTTGCGTCGGGATTGCGATATAGCGTTCAACTTCGGCGGTCGCGTCGGTTTTGCCCATGTCGCTGTTGGCCATCATATAGTCGATCGCCTTTTCGCGGGTCCAGCCTTTCGAATGGATGCCGGTATCGACCACCAGCCGCATCGCGCGGAGCATTTCGTCCGAAAGCGTGCCAAACCGCTGATACGGATCCTTGTAAAACCCCATCTCATAGCCGAGTGTTTCGGCATACAGCGCCCAGCCTTCGACATAGGCCGTGTTGCCGCCGAAACGCATGAACGGCGGCAGCTTGTCATTTTCCTGCGCCAGGCTGATCTGGAAATGGTGCCCCGGCGCGCCTTCGTGAAGATAGAGCGTCGTCATCCCCGGCGTCGTCCGGCTCGGCAGATCATAGGCGTTGAAGTAAAACACACCGGGCCGCGATCCATCGGGTGTGCCTGACTGATACGACCCGCCGGCTTCGAACTTTTCGCGGAATTCTTCATACGGCTTGATTTCGAGCGGCGCCTTGGGAAGCGTCGAGAAATACTGGCCGATCACCCCATCGACCTGCTTGCCGATTGCATAATAGCCATCGGTCAGCGCCTGACGCGTGGGCTTTTTGAACTGCGGATCGGTGCGGAGATGCTCGAAGAATTCAGGCAGCGTGCCTTTGAACCCGACTTCGGTGCGCACGGCTTCCATCCCCGATTTGATCCGCGCAACTTCGGACAGGCCGAGCTTGTGGATATCATCGGCCTTCATCGGCAGCGTGACGGTCTGGAAGATCAGTTCTTCGTACAGCTTCGGCCCGCCCTTCATATACATGAGGCCGACGCCTGCGCGTGCCTTGGGCAGATATTCAGTAACAAGGAAATCGCGCAGCCGCTTGATCGCGGGGTAGATTTCGGTCTCGGTCATCTTGGTGTATTCTGCGGTCAGCCGCGCCTTATCCGCATCCGAAGTGCCGTCGGGGAACTTCTTGAGCGGCCCCATGTAAGACGATTCAGCCAGCGGCTGTTTCAATTGCGTATCGAGCTGTTCGATCACATTCTTGATCGTCAGCTGGGTTTCGACAACGCCCGATGCCAGCCCCTGTTTGGAGCGATCGATCGAACGGTCGAGCAGCGTGATGAACCCTTTGTGCCGCTTGAGGTTGTTATCGTAATCGGCAACCGTCTTGAATGGCGCTGCCCCCTGCCCGCTCGCAAAGGTCGGGTAAAAGGTGTGGAAGCTCTGGAAATGGTTGATCGGGCGAACCTGCGTCAGCGCGAGAATCTCGGGCGTCAGCGCACGCAATCCAGTGGTTTGCTGCGTCTTGAACACGTCATAGGCCAGCTGGTCGGTCAGGCTCAGCGCGTTGCGGTCGATCTTGGCAAGCGCCGCCAGTTCCTCGTTGGCAGCGTTGCGCTCGCCATCGAAATAGGCGTCCGAAATGAAATCGCCGAACTGATCGGCGTAGCGCATATCGCCGCGAAAGATCGCGAACAGCGGATTGCGCTTGAGCTGGTTTTCATCCGAATCCTTGAACAATTGCTTGAGCTGTGTTGCGGCATCCTGAGCAGGGGCGGCGGGTGCCGCAGCCGTCTGCGCCATCGCTGGCGAAAGGCTGAGCGGAAGGGCTAATCCGGCAAGCAAGGCTGCGGCAAGGTGACGCGACATATGGCATTCTCCGTATCGGAAATCAGATGCGGAGCGGCGTAGCGCGATTGCGACGAATTGCAAAAAACTTCGACGAACGATCGAAACCATTCGACGAAAAGGCCCGGAAGCCTTGTCAGCTTCCGGGCCCGTTCAGTCTAGCGCCAGCTTGAACTAGCGGTAAAATCCGCGGTTCACCTGGAGAACGCGTCCGGTCCGCACATTGACGAGCAAGACATCGTCATAATGCCGCACCCAGCGCGTGCCCGCATAGGGCCGTGCGAGACGGTAACGATACGGATCGGCGATCACATATCGCTGGCCGTAATAATTGGGTGCAATCCGCACACCGACATTGAAGCGGTTATACCGGAACGGCGCATTCCAGCGTCCACGCGAATAGAGCCGCGGGTTGCTGTTGCGATAGCCGCGCCAGTCCTGCCGGTCCTCGCGAAGCTCACGACGCGCATCGCGCAATTCACCACGCTCTTCACGAATGTCGCTCCGATCGCCGTTGCGGATCGCGCGGTTCAGTTCGCGACGTTCTTCACGAACGTCCTGCCGGTCACGGTTCAATTCGCGGGTCTGCGCAAAGGCTGCGGCAGGCACCAGCGACATGCCGATCATCAAGGCTGCAATGGTCGTTTTCATCACTTTTACTCCGTCGGTTAACCCCCCGACATGACCTTAATGCACGAACCCACCTGACCCTTCGCCGAACAGGGTTGTAAGCTGGGGGACAGGTTTGCAGCCGCAAGCGCGAGGCCAGCCTTGCCAAAGCCCCGCGCCCCTCGCACTAAGGCCGCCGAACACCGGTTGTATATGGGGGCGTATCAATGGACAGGCTGCTGATTGGCATCGCAGGGATTGCAGCCATCCTGCTGATCGCGTTCGTATTTTCCAGCAACCGTCGTGCGATCCAGCCACGAGTGGTGATCGCCGCGTTTGCCTTGCAAGTTGCCATTGCCGTTTTCGTTCTGAAAGTACCGTTCGGGCAAGCGGTGATCGCAGCGATGGCGCGGGGGGTTTCGAACCTTCTGGGCTATGCGCAAGCGGGGATCGATTTCCTGTTCGGCAATCTCGCCAAGCCCGAAATGGGCGGGTTCAGCTTTGCCATTGCGGCGTTGCCGGTGATCATCTTTTTCGCGTCGATCGTTTCGATCCTGTATTATCTCGGCATCATGCAGGTGATCGTCAAATGGGTCGGTGGCGCGATCCAGAAGATTACAGGCATCAGCCGCGTCGAATCTTTGGGCGCCGCCGCCAACATCTTTGTCGGCCAATCCGAAGCGCCGCTGGTCATCCGCCCCTATCTGGCCGGCATGACGCCTGCGCAGATATTCACGATCATGACGGTCGGGATGGCGGGCGTGGCGGGAACGATCCTTGCCGCTTACGCGTCGATGCTTGGGCAGGATTTGCTGGCGTATCTGCTCGCCGCGAGCTTCATGTCGGCACCCGGTGGCATATTGATGGCCAAGATCATGATGCCCGACGCCTTGGAGGATCGCGGCAAGGAACCGATTGTCGAAGGCGTCATCGCATTCTCCGATGAAAAGCCTGCCAACATCATCATGGCCGCCGCAGAAGGCGCGCAGACCGGCGTGCGGCTCGCCGTTGCGGTCGGCGCGATGGTGCTCGCGTTCGTGGCGCTGGTGGCATTGGCCAATGGCATCCTTGGCGGGATCGGCGCGTGGTTCGGGTTTCCCGAACTCTCATTCCAGCAAATCCTCGGCTATGTGTTCGCGCCGATCATGTTTTTGCTCAACGTGCCATGGGACGAGGCGGTGCGCGCTGGCGGATTTTTCGGAACCAAGCTGGTGCTCAACGAATTCGTGGCGTTCGCCGATCTGGGGAAGGTGAAGGCCGAACTCGCCCCTGCAACCGTAGCCATCGTCACATTTGCGCTCTGCGGCTTTGCCAATTTTTCATCGATCGCGATCCAGCTGGCGGTAACGGGCGGCCTTGCCCCCAATCAGCGCGCGACGATTGCCAAACTGGGATTGAAAGCATTGCTGGCGGGCAGCCTTGCCAATCTGATGAGCGCGGCATTGGCCGGGCTGCTGATTGC
>JANOQL010000116.1:0-4560 GCA_031414835.1 Sphingomonadales bacterium
GGCTTAGAGCGAAGCACAGACATTTGTGACACATCTGACGCAGGATGGTCGTCAATGGCTGCGCCGCAAAAGACCCCTTCGCGCCTTTGCGCCTTCGCGCGAACCCTCTTTAGCACATCAGCCCGCAACACGGATCGTCCCCTCGGCATCGACCAGAACGCGTGCGGTGCCGCCACCCCGGGAAAGGCTGATCTCGCTCACGCCGCTCACTGTTCCCGTCGGATCGAAAACGACCTCCCCCGGCGATGTCGCGACATCGGCGGGCCAGCGTGACAGTCCGGAGGCCTTGGGCGGCAGCGCCACCCACGCGCCGCGCCGCCGCTGTTCGGCCACCGGCGCACCTGATCCAAAGCGCACCCGGATTGCGCGGGCATTGACCACGGCTCCTGTCCGCGCGGCATCGAGAATGCTGACCAAAGATCGTGCCTCGACCAGCGGCGCACTTGCGCGGGTCGGCAGGTTGAGCACGACGACGGCGCTCAGCAACCCGATGATCGCCATCACGACCATCAGTTCCACCAGCGTGAAACCTTGCTGGGCCTTACTGCCAGTTGCCGATATCGGCATTGTCCTCCTCGCCGCCTTCGGTGCCGTCGGCCCCCAGCGAATAGACATCGACATCGCCGCGCCGCCCCGGATTGTCATAGCGATAGGGGCGGCCCCACGGGTCATTAGGCAGTTTCTTGATGATCTTGTTCGTCACGAGGGCCTGAAGCCCTTCGCCGGGTGCGGGGAATGTCAGATTGTTGAGCTTGTACATCTCAAGCGCTGAATCGATGTTGGCGATATCGGCCTTGGCCTTCCCCGCCATCGCCTTGTCCTGCTGCGGCAGCACGTTGAACGCGACGATCGCCGTCAGCAATCCGATGATGACGAGGACGACCATCAGTTCGACGAGTGTGAAGCCGTTTTCGGCGGAACGCCTCAGGGGCGTGAAGCCGTCCTCCCCGAAATGGGGAGGGGGACCAGCGAAGCTGGTGGAGGGACTGGTGGGGAGTTCGCGCACTGCGCCGTCCTGCCCCTTCACCATCCTGCGGATGGTTCCCCTCCCCGTTCCGGGGAGGACTTCATGTATTCTGTTCATAGACCCACCATCGATTGGAGCTGGAGAATGGGGAGGAGGATCGCGAGCACGATCAGCGCGACGATCGTGCCCATGACGATGATGATGCCAGGCTCGAGCAGCGCGAGTGCGGTCGTCGTGAAATTGTCGAATTCGCGCTCAAGATAATCGGCAGCGCGTTCGAGCATCATGTCGAGCTGCCCCGAATTTTCGCCCGATGCCGCGAGATAGACGAGCAGCGGCGGGAACACGCCTGACGCCTTGAGCGCCGCCGACAGACTGCCGCCGCCGCGAACTTGTTCGGCAATGTCTTCTGACGATTTGCGCAGGCGGCTGTTGCGGATCGTCTGGCTGGTCAGCATCAGCCCTTCGTAAAGCGGCAACCGCCCGCCGATCATGCTCGCCAGCGTCCGCCCCATCCGCGCGGCGTGCAAATTGCGCGTCAGCCGCCCGATCAGCGGAATGCGGAGCAATGCGCCATCGAACGCAAGCCGCGTGGCAGGGTTCTGGAGGAGGAACCACGCGCCGATTGCCGCTAATGCCAGCACGATCAGGATCGCCCACCAATAGCTGGCGAGGAACACCGAAATGCCCATCACGATCCGCGTGAGCAGCGGCAGTGGCGCGCCTTCACCATCGAATTGCTCGACGATTTTGGGCACGACGATGATCATCAGCATCGCCACCACCACCACCGCAACGATAGCCAGCACCACCGGATAGGCAATCGCGCCGATGATCTTGCTGCGGATTTCGGCCTGCCGCTCAAGCAGTGCCGCGAGCCGTTCGAGGATCGGCCCCAAAGTCCCCGCACTTTCGCCTGCCGAGACCATCGCGCGATAGAGCGGCGGGAAACTGCGTGCTTCACCCGACATCGCATCGGCCAAGCGGCGGCCTTCGAATACCCCGCTGTGGACGGTTTCGATCACGCGTGCGGCACGCGGCGTTTCGGTCTGGATCGCGATCGTGCGCAACGCCTCTTCCAATGGGCTGACTTGGACCAGTGTCGATAGCTGGCGGGTGAACAGCATCAGCTCGCGCCCCGCAAGGCGCGGCCCACCGAAACGCAGTGTGGTGAGCAATGATGGCTGTCCGACCACCCCGTCGCGCCGCGCATCGACGCTGACGACGTAGAGCTTTTTTGCTGTCAGATTGGCACGTGCAGTCGCCGCATCGGGGGCTGCGACTGCGCCGCGCCGCTCTCGCCCCGCGACATCGAGGGCCACATAGTCAAACCGGCTCATCGGCCACATCCTGGCGTGCGACGCGCACCGCTTCCTCGGGTGTCGTCACGCCATCGGCGACGAGTTGCCGCACTGCTGCCGACAAGCCTTCGGCGCGGGCAAAAGCGTGGCGGCCGATCGCGAGTTCGTCGCCGCCGTCGTTGATCAGGCGGCGGATCTCGTCATCGACGCGGATCATTTCGAACACGCCGACACGGCCTTTGAACCCAGTATTGCCACATGCGGCGCAGCCCACAGGTTCGTAGATGATCGCATCGGCGGGCAGCCCCAAGAGCCGCGATGCCGCGCCTGCCGGTTCCGGGCGGCGGCATTCGGAACAGAGCCTGCGCACCAGCCGCTGCGCAATCACCGCGCGGAGCGTCGAGGCAAGCAGGAACGGCTCAACCTTCATGTCGCGCATCCGCGTGATCGCGCCGGGCGCATCGTTGGTATGAACGGTCGACAGCACCAGATGCCCCGTCAGCGACGCCTGCACCGCGATTTCGGCGGTTTCACGGTCGCGGATTTCGCCGATCATCACGACATCGGGATCCTGCCGCAGGATCGCGCGAAGCCCCGCCGCAAAGGTCAGCCCGACCTTGGGATTGACCTGCGTCTGGCCGACGCCATCGACGGCATATTCCACAGGGTCTTCGACGGTCAGGATGTTGCGCGCGCCATCGTTGAGCAATTGCAGCGCGGCGTACAGCGTCGTCGTTTTCCCCGAACCCGTTGGCCCGGTGACGAGCACGATGCCATTGGGTTCGGCCAAGGCCGAGGTCAGAAGTGTCAGATGCGCAGGCTTCATGCCCAAAGCATCGAGGCCGATCCCGGCGTTTTCCTTGTCGAGGATGCGCAGCACCACACGCTCGCCGCTGCGCGCGGGCAGCGTCGAAACGCGGACATCGAGTTGCTTGCCCCCCAGCGTCAGCCCGATCCGGCCATCCTGCGGCACGCGGCGTTCGGCAATATCGAGCCGCGCCATCACCTTGATCCGGCTGACGAGAACCGGCGCAACATTGGGCGGCATCCGCAGCGTTTCGCGTAGCACGCCATCTTCGCGCATCCGCACGACAAGACCGCTCTCGTATGGCTCGATATGGATATCCGAAACGCCGCGCCGGACGGCATCGGCAAGCACGCCGTTGATCAGCCGGATCGCAGGCGCATCGTCGCTGGTGTCGAGCAAATCTTCGGCACTCGGCAGGCCGCCTGCAAGCATTGCCAGATCGTCATCGAGCCCCAGCGACCCTGCCGCCATCGCCGCCTGTTCGCGATCAATGGCGTAACGGTTTGACAACAGGGTATCGAACGCCGGGCCGCTGACCCTTGCCAGCCGGAACGCGGTGCCAAGGTGCCGCCGCACTTCGATCAGGATCGCAGGGTCTGCCCCTTCACGCAGCGAGATTTCGGGATCGATATCGTCGGTTACCACGACGCCATGCCGCTGCGCAAAGCTGTAGGGCAGCATCGGCAGCGGCGTTGTATCCTCTGACCCATCGGGCAGCTCGGCGAGTTCGGCTGATGGATTCATGGCTGCGACGGCCCTGGATCGACCGGGCGGATTTGCATGGGCATTGTCGGCGTCTGCGGCGGCACCGGAAGCGGCTGCGAAGGCACCATCACATCGGGATTGTCGCCTGTCCCCTCGATCACCTGCGGCGGGGTCGCCCCCATATAGTCGCGGAGCAATTGGTCGATGCTCGGTTCGGCCTTCGGATTGATCTCGATCTGCTGGTCGCGGATGAAATTATACCGCCGCGCCGCGACTTCGGCTGAATCGCGTGCGTTGCGCAGGATTGTCGGGCGGATGAACACCATCAAATTGGTCTTGCCGCGCGACCGGGTGAGCGATTTGAACAGCTCGCCAATCCCGGGAATATCGCCGAGCAACGGCACCTTTTCGAGCGTGCGCCGCTCATTATCATCGAGCAAGCCGCCGATCGCCATGATCTGCCCGTCATCGACCGTCATCGTCGTCTGGATTTCGCGCTTGTTGAGGATGAGGTCGGCCGAATTGTTCGACACCGCCCCTGCGATGGAACTGACCTCCTGCCGCAGGAACAGCTTGATCGATCCGCCTTCGCCGATCTGCGGTTTGACCTCGAGCTGGATGCCGACATTCTGCCGTTGGACCGTGCGGAAGGCGTTTTCAAAATTATTGCCGAGCCGTTCGCCTGTTGTCACGGGCACTTCCTGCCCGACGAGGATCTTCGCTTCCTGATTGTCGAGCGTGACGACCGACGGCGTCGAGAGCAGGTTCGACCGATTGTC
>JANOQL010000117.1:0-7081 GCA_031414835.1 Sphingomonadales bacterium
CTGGCTCGGATCGCAGCATTCTCGGCTTGCACACGAACCAGTGCGGATATTCCACGACTGGCTCGTCAAACTTTATGCCTAGGAAATCGTCGCTTTGACGATCTTGCCGGGGCTTGCGGGTGGCTCACCCTTGGGCAGCGCGTCGACATGTTCCATGCCGCCGGTCACTTCGCCCCAAACTGTATATTGCTTGTCGAGGAAACGGGCATTGTCGAAGCAGATGAAGAACTGGCAATTGGCCGTATCAGGGTCTGACGTCCGCGCCATTGAGCAAACGCCGCGCACATGCGGTTCGCTCGAGAATTCCTGTTTCAGATTGGGCTTGGATGAGCCGCCGGTGCCACGACCGGTCGGATCACCGCCTTGTGCCATGAAGCCGGGAATGACGCGATGGAACACGACACCGTCGTAGAAGCCTTCGCCTACCAGCTCGCTGATCCGTGCGACGTGATTGGGTGCCAGATCGGGGCGCAACTTGATGACGACATCGCCGGTGGCGAGCGTGAGAGTGAGGGTATCGGCCACTAGAAAATCCTTTTGACGTGAAGTTTGACCGCGCCTTAGGCGGCGATTGCGCGATCCGCCAGACCAAATTCCTGCCCGATCAAACGGTAGCTTTCCATCCTTGCGGCGCGATCGTGCATGATATTGACTAGCATCATTTCCTGCGCGCCGTAAAATGCGGCCACTTCGTCGAGTTGCTTGCGCACCTGCGAGGGCGTTCCAAGAATTGTCCGACTGTTGCGCGGAGGAAGGACGCGCCCCTCCAACCATTGCCGCGCAGTCTCGACAGAGGGGACGGGAATCATCTCACCACGGCTCAAATGCGCGCCTAACATGCGGGCAGGCAGGGCTTGGTCGTGGGCTTCGGCTTCGGTGGCCGCGCAAATTGTCCATGTTGCGACCATCAGATACGGTTCGTTCAACCAGCGCGAAGGGCGGAACTGCTGCCGGTAAACCTCAGCCTGCGGCAGCCCATCGGAATTGATGAAATCGGCAATGCAGTAAGGCAGGCCGGCTTCTGCTGCCCAATGTGCGCTGTCGGTGGACGAACCGAGAAGCCATGGCTCGATCTCGCCGCCGCCTGTCGGAAGTGTATCGCGGAGCGAGGCAAATGGGTGATCGTCGGGCAGACCATCGCCGAGGTAGGCAAGGAGTTCGGCGAGATTGTGCGGAAAATCATCCGATGGCATCCGGCGGCTGCGGTCGCCCTGCATCGCAAACGACGTTCGCTGGTCACCTCCGGGCGCGCGGCCAAGCCCGAGATCGATGCGACCGGGGGCAATTGCTGCAAGCAGCTTGAATGTCTCAGCCACTTTGAACGGAGAATAATGCGGAAGCATGATCCCGCCAGAGCCCAGACGCATGGTTTTCGTTGCCATTGCCACAGGGCCGATCAGCGCTTCTGGAGCACACCCGGCGAGGGCAGGGGAGGCGTGATGTTCGGCCATCCAATAGCGATGATAACCAGCGGCATCGCACAGCTTTGCCAGTGCAAGCGTATTGCGGATTGCGTCGGCGGCGGTCGCGCCTTGGGCAATCGGCGACTGGTCGAGGACCGAGACGAGATAGGGCGAATACATCGGCATAACATGGGGGCTGGCGCAGCGAAGTCAAAGCCTTGTCTTGCAACCACGTTCGGCCTAGGCCCGCCGTGCTGATCGAGGCGAAAGGAGTGCAGGATGAGCGATACCGAACTCGCCCCGCAATTGCCGCCCGATCCGCAGCTCGACGAAGACGATCACCTGCGGTCAGGTTTTGTCCGCGACGTGCTTGCCGCAGTTGATCGCGGCGATGACGAAGGCGCACAAGCGCTCGTTTCTCCGCTCCACCCCGCTGACATCGCCGATCTGTTCGAATTGGCCCCTGCGGCGGACCGACCGGCACTGGCGCGCGCGCTGGCAGGGCTGGTCGATGCCGATGTGATCGCCGAACTCAACGATTATGTCCGCGATGAGCTGATCGATCTGCTCGATGCGCGGCAGGTGGCGGATATCGCCGCTGAGCTCGATACTGACGATGCCGTCGCAATGCTCGAAGATATGGAGGAGGACGAGCAGCGCGCGGTCTTGCGCGAGCTTGCCCCTGATGATCGCGCAGCGATCGAAGAGGCGCTGTCTTATCCCGAGGAATCGGCTGGCCGCCTGATGCAGCGCGAACTTGTTGCGGTGCCTGAACATTGGACGGTGGGACAAACGATCGATTTCCTGCGCGACAACCCCCAGCTCACCACCGATTTCTGGGAAGTGTTTGTCGTCGATCCGGCGCACAAACCGATCGGGACATGCCAGCTATCATGGGTTCTTCGCACACCGCGCACCGTGGAGATGGCAGACGTCATGAAGCGCGAACAAACGCTGATTCCTGTTGATATGGATCAGGAAGAAGTTGCCCTTCGGTTCCAGAAATACGCTTTGATTTCGGCAGCCGTGATCGATCCCGGGGGGCGGCTGGTGGGAATGATCACTGTCGATGATATCGTCCATATTATCCAGGCCGAAGCGAGCGAGGATATCCTCAAGCTGTCGGGCGCGGGCGATGGCGACATCAATGAGCCGGTGATGGAAAGCTATCGCGCGCGCGTCCGTTGGCTGCTGGCGAACCTGCTGACGGCGATGGTCGCCGTTTCGATCATCAGTTTCTTCGAAGACAGCATCGAACGGATGGCGATCCTCGCGGCACTGATGCCGATCGTGGCGGGCGTCGGCGGTAATGCTGGCACGCAGACGATGGCAGTCGCAGTGCGCGCAATCGCAACCAATCAGCTCACCCGGTCGAATACCTGGCGGACGATCACACGCGAAATACGGGTGGCATTGCTCAATGGTGTGACGGTTGCAGTGGTCATTGGATTGGGCGTCGGGCTGTTTTTGTCTAACCCTCAGTTGGGCGCAGTGATCGCTGCTGCAACGATGGCCAATGTAATGATTGCAGGCCTTGCCGGAGTCGCGGTGCCTGTCATACTCGACCGGCAGGATGTCGATCCGGCGGTCGCATCGTCGATTTTTGTCACGATGATCACAGACTCGATGGGCTTCCTTGCATTCCTTGGACTGGCGACAGCGGCAGGGCTGACGGGCTGATGCTGCACATGAGCCGCGTCGCGTTCGGCTGCGATAGCCTTGCAGACCTTGAGGCGATCGTAGATGCCCGAGCAGTGGGCGGCGTGATCAACCTGACCACTCGCTATCTGCCTAAGCGCCATGTCGAAATTCTCGATGGCGGATCGATGTTCTGGATCATCAAGCACCAGATCGTCGCACGCGCGCCGATTCTGCGCTTTCAGGATGCCGAGGGCGGGAAGACCGACATCATCACGAAGGCGCAAGTCATCCGCGTCGCCCCGCGCCCGAAACGTGCGCATCAGGGCTGGCGCTACCTCGAACCAAAAGACGCACCCGGCGATCTGTATGACGCGTTCGAAGGGGCTGACGAACTGCCAGCCGAACTGACCGGAAAATTGTCCGAGCTTGGGATTATCTAGCGTCGCGCCCGCAGCGGACTTCGCCGGATCCGGTGTTCGATATGGTGCACGCGGGCGATCCTTGAATAGTGACCGCGCCTGATCCTGAAGATGTCACCGTAGCGCTGCGGTTCGCGGTGAGCGTAAGCTGGCCCGAAGTGGCAGCGGTCACGGTGAGATCGTCGGCAACGAGGGCAGCGGCATCGACCCGGCCCGATCCTTTGATGCCAGCCAGCAGCGACTTGACCCTGCCACTGGCGACGAGCGTTCCTGATCCTGTCAGGCCGAGAGTGGCGCGGTCGGCAATCGCCGATTTGACGTCAAGACGTCCCGCGCCAGTGACCGCCATCGCGATCGAGCCAGCGGACAATTCGGAAACCGTCACGCTCGCGCTTCCCGACACGCGCACGCTTGTCAGTCTTGGCACGGTCACGCGCACCCGCGCAGGCTGTCCGCCATTGCCCGACCATGTCGATGCCACGCGAGCCCGGGGCTGCACAATCAACTCTCGGTCGATTACTTCGACCACAAGATCGTCGAGTGCTTCGGGTGAACCGCTCGCAAACGCACTGACGGCGCGACCCTTGGTAATATCGACCTGAGTTGCGCCAATCACGCGGACACGGTCGAAATCGGTAACCGAAAGCCTGCGCTCAGCCGCGATTGCCCCGCTCGCCAATGTCGCGGCGAACAGGATAGCAGCGACCGAGCGCATAATGTTCAAACTTCGGCATCTTCTTCGATGACAGCGGGGGCCGCCGACTTGTTGTAAATCTCTGCAGCTTTGCGAAGGATATCGAGCAGTTTCTGCACCGCAGTCGGCTCATCGACCTGCTCCATCGCGGCCAGTTCGCGCGCAAGACGGCTACACGCGGCTTCGAAAATCTGGCGTTCGGAATAGCTCTGTTCGGGCTGATCCTCTGCACGGAAAAGGTCGCGGACCACTTCTGCGATCGACACCAGATCGCCTGAATTGATCTTGGCTTCATATTCCTGCGCCCGGCGCGACCACATGGTGCGCTTGACTTTCGGCTTGCCCTTGAGCGTTGCGAGCGCTTCCTGCATCTGCTTGTCGGATGACAGCTTGCGCATCCCGACGCTTTCGACTTTGTTGGTCGGCACGCGAAGCGTCATTTTTTCTTTTTCAAAGCGGAGAACGTATAGTTCAAGATGCATCCCGGCGATTTCAGAACTTTGCAGTTCGATCACCCGGCCGACGCCATGCTTTGGGTAAACGACATAGTCGCCAACATCGAAATTGGGCGCAGCAAAAGCCATGCGTAATTACCTTTCTTCAGAGGCCGTCCCACCGGGTTGCGAACCGGCGCAATGCGTTACGTCATGCTATTTGGGGGACGTGCCAATCTCCGGTTGCGGCTCACAGTCTTGCCGATCACGATAGCCTTTAACAGATTCGCAACAAAATTGCCAGTGTTTGTCACAAACACACAGCGACGCACACCGAAAGATGTTTCGGTGACGCCATCGTTGCCCCGTTTTTGTCTCCCGCATTGCTGCATTGAACAGCAAATGCGGGCTTCACCCGTGGAACGTCTCGATACGACCGTTGATCTGATCGTCAACTTCAACGACGACCATCTTGGCTTCCTCGAGCGATGTCGCATTAAGCACGCGAACCGTAAGGTCGCGCACCGCTTCGATAATAGCAGTCAATTTATCGACGTTCATCCGGATCGCATGTTCGAAACCGATTACCCGATTTTCAAGATCCTGAACTTTTCCGCTCACCATCAGTGCCCCGATAACGAAACCGAAGCAGGCAGCAATTGAGCCACCGGCAAGTCCGATCACCAAATACATCATTGTGCCCCCAAACCAAACTACACGTTTGAAAGTAAGATCTTGCGACATGACCCCAGCCACAATGCATGACATTTTTATGAAAGAAATTGGAGCGAGCTACCCCACTCGACGCTGTCGTTTGCACAATAGAAAAAGTCTGTCTACGAAAAAACCATCATAAACCACTTTTTGCCAATATTGTGAGACGTGTGTTAGGTCACCAACGGCGGTTCGCGATGCGAAATCAGCGTGAAACCCCCGATTTTGCCACTTTTGCTGTTTGGTGAACGCCTGTATTCGCCTGACTTCGATAGAGCACGACCATGCTGCGGATATCGACTTTCGCCTTCAGTCGCGCTGCCAATAGCGCAGTGCCGCTCACCTTTCGTTGAACGAACAGCGTTTCGACAGGTGGAATGTGCCACGTCGCCCGATCTTCGGCCACTTCCATCGCCTGTTCGCGCAGCACGCCAGCAAAGCGGCGGTCGCCAAAATCGAAAGGTCCGGGCTTGCAAAATTCGGCAACGACAATGCCGATCATCTTGTCGATCAACGCCCGATGCCGTTCGACGGCTGCTTCGCCGACAAAACCTGTTTCGACTGCAATGCGTCGCGTCGCGTCAAGATTTTCGTCGTAAAGCGAAAACAGTAAGGCGCGATAGGCATTTGCGGTGCTTTCGGGAACGGGCCGCGCCGCGCCGAAATCGAGCAGGATCAATTTTCCGCTTTCCTGTTCGTATCGGTAATTGGCAAAATTCGGATCGGTTTGCATCAATCCGAATTCGAACATTTCGCGTAACACCAGCCGGATCAGTTTTTCCATCGCCACATCGCGTTCGGCTTGCGGTGCGGTCTCAAGACTTTCGATGGCAACGCCCTCAACAAAATCCATCGCCAGCACGCGGTCGGTAGTGAATTTTGGATCGGGTCGCGGCACAACATAGTCCGGCGAACCTTCAAGCAGATCGGCAAAACGAGCCATCTGCGCAGCTTCGCGGCGATAGTCGGCCTCTTCGTTCAGTTGCAACTTTGCCTCGGCCAGCAAAGGCGCAAGATCGATTTCCTTGGGCATCAGTCCCGAAAGCCGGAGCAGTGTTGCCACGTTATCGACATCGGCATCAATGCTCTCGCGGACGCCGAGATATTGCACTTTGATCGCCAGTTCGCGCCCGTCGAGTGTTGTTGCGCGATGGACCTGCCCGATCGATGCGGCAGCCATCGGCGCAGCACCGAAATACCGAAACCGCCGCCGCCAGTCCTTGCCCCATTCACGCGTTAGCACATCCTGAAGATGCGATGGCGGCATGTGGTTGGCGCGGTCACGCAGCCGGGCAAGAATGTCGGTCAGTTCATTTGGCAATATGTCTCCGGTATCGAGCGAGATCATCTGTCCCAGCTTCATCGCCGCACCACGCAGGTGCGACAGTTGGTCGGTTACGCGCCCGATATTGGCAGGAGTCAGCAACAACTCGTTCATGGTTGGCCGCTGGCCGCTCGCAAGCCGCCGGGTGCCTTCGACAATCACATTGCCTGCAACGCCACCAGCAATTTTGCCGAAAACCCCAAGCCGCGCCAACCGGCCGCGCGGCACCGCACGCGCGTTATCGTCACGAAAATCGTCAGCCAAAATTGTGCTCCGGCGTCGGACGGGAACAAACCCGGGAATGCGGGATCAATACCGACCGATCAAAATATCGGCAGCGCAAGGCCTGTTTACAAGCGGCTCAATCGCCGACGCCGGGCTCGGGCGAAAAGAACTTTTCGAACTTGCCTTCAGCACCCTTGTGATCGTCTGCATCGTCAGGCGTCTGATCG
>JANOQL010000118.1:0-2351 GCA_031414835.1 Sphingomonadales bacterium
GCGCCGATCACCTGGCATCCGAAAAACGGTCCGCGCAGATTGACTGCCATCACCGCATCGAACTCGTCTGCTTCGATGTCCATGACAGGCGTCGTGAGCGTCAGCGCTGCGTTGTTGACGAGCACATCGACGCCACCCCAATCCGACAAATGATCGAGCGCATCTGCAAACTGGCGTTTGTCGCGGACATCGAGCGTCAGCGCGCGCGCCGTTCCGCCACCTGCATCAAGCGATCGAGCAACGGCGGCGGTTTCTTCGTGCGCAATATCGCCAATGGCGACCGCGAAGCCTTCACTGTGGAGCGCGCGGACGATGGCTGCGCCCAACCCCTGCGACCCTCCGGTGACCAGCGCGACGCGTCTGCGTTGTGGATTTGAAATCGTCATGCAATCAAACTCATGTTGCCAATAGGCCTTTCACAGCCATCCCGCTGCGCCACGTTTTCTCGACGCTTAAGCCCCTGAAATACCAGCGGCTATCCCAAGCGCGGCTTCATCGCTGAGTGGTGTTTTCAAAAGGCTGCGTGTGGTGAAATGCGCGATCTGCCATCGGCCTTGTTCCATGCGAAAGCGGATCACGATCCGTGCCATTCGCAACTCGGCATGCCCTGTTGCCAGCAACGTCGTCTGCAACATCACCCAGCGCCCCTCCGCACCATAGCCATCCTCATCGATGTCGATCGATTCAGAGGTGAGGAAATGGACGTTGAATCGATGCAGATGCTGGCCGGGAACGCGTAAGGTCGCAAACCAGTCAAGCAGCATTGCCCGACCTTCAACACGGCTGAACTCCTGCCCCGCTTTTGCCCCAAGCCCTTCCCAGATTGCGTCTTCTGAAAAAAGATCGGCAAAATCTGCACCCGGCTCATCGGGTTCTGGTTCGTCGCACAGGCGCATGTAACGCGCGGTAAGGCGGCGGATGTCTGCCTCGGCTTCCAGCGCCGCCAATCGCAACTCGATTGCACTCAAGACAGATCGCCGCGCACAAACGATCCGACCAGCGCATTGAATGCCTTGGCCTTTTCCCATTGCACCCAATGGCCGCACCGGGTGAACACGGTGAACTGCGCGTTGGGCAATTGAGACAGCAAGGTCAGGTGCATGTCCTGAGGATTGATCCGGTCTTCCCGGCCCCAGAGGATCAGCGTGTCATGCGTAATGCCCGCAAGATTGTCTTTCCAAAGCGCCTCAACCGGCGGCGGACCGCCTTTGCCGAGCGGCGGGTTGGCAATCAAATCCGGATGCGAGGCGGCGGCGTAGCGTTCATCGATCAGTGCGTCGGTAAGGAACGATGGATCGTAAATCATGGTTTGCAGGAACGCGCGCATCTTTTCACGGCTGGGGCCATCGCCGCTGTAAAACTCCATGATCTGGCGGATGCCGATCGTCGGCACTGGCGTCGATGGGGCAAGAAGGCCAGCCGGCCCCATCAACACCAGCTTGCCGATCCGCTCCGGCGCATCGAGCGCCATCTTGATCGCCGTGCCACCTCCGAGCGAATTGCCGACAACATGGGCCTTTTCGATGCCGATTTCGCTCATCAGGCCCAATATGCCCCTGGCATATATCGCAAAGCGCGGCCCCGACAGTTCGGGCTTGTCCGACTGCCCATAGCCGACAAGATCGGGAACGATCAGTCGGTACTCGGCAGCCAATGCCTCAATGTTGCGACTGTAATTGCTGAAGCCACTGGCACCGGGGCCACCGCCATGGAGCAGCAGCAGCGGGGGCCCGCTCCCGATGTCATGGTAATGAAGTCTGACGCCATCGACGGTCGCGAAACTGGATTCAGGAGTTGCCATCGACATCGTCATTTCAAACCCTTTCATGGCCCCAATGGCTCATTTTGTCATATTCGCGCACAGTCCATTCGCCAGAAATCTGTGCGCCGCCCCAGCCATATTCGATGTCGAACCCCGATGGAGTGCGAACGTAGAACGACAACATTTCATCATTGGTATGCCTGCCGATGCTGCCGGGCTCATATCCCTTTTCAACGCACCGCTTGTGAGCCAGCAACACATCGTCGACGCGATCGACTTCGACCATGATATGGTTCAGGCGCTTGCCGCCCGGAAGCTGTGCCATCGCCAGCGAATGGTGCCTTGGATTGCAGTGCATGAAAGCGATCCGCAACGTGACATCGGGGCCCATCGCAACGTTGATGAAGTCACTCATCCGGAAGCCCAGCATCTCGTAAAAGGCGATGGCGGCATCGGTATCGCTGGCAGCAAGCACAACATGGCCAAGCCCGCCATCACCCGTCACAAAGCCGATGTTCAAGCCCGATTCAAAACTGGTTGCCGCCTGTGCGACACCCCACACCAGTTCGATCCGCAAGCCGTCCGGACC
>JANOQL010000119.1:0-3103 GCA_031414835.1 Sphingomonadales bacterium
GCTCTTCAGCGTCGGATACGCTTCGACATTCACGAGCAACCGGCTGAGCGGCCCCGAAAGCGCGCCTTGCGCCTCCTGAAATGCCTTCATCTTCGCAGGATCGCTCAAATCATTTGCTGAAAGCTGCACCGATGTTGCCCGCGCCCGCGCGCCGATCACTTCGGTGAGAATGTCCTTTTCAGACCCCGACGCGCCCTTGGCAACGGCTTCCAAATTGGGGATCAGATCGGCACGGCGCTGATACGCAGCCTGCACATCGGCCCATTTCGCCTTGGCATTTTCCTCCGCCGTTGGCACCGAATTGACACCGCATCCAGCGAGCGATGCTGCCAGCAGGGGAACCGCAATCAGAGTGCGCATGTGAAACTTAGCCATAACCCCAAACTCTCCCAAGCGATTAACGCTGTGTGAGAGATAGGCGGGCGGGGGCAAACCCGCAATACGCTTGGCAAAACAGCCCCCTTTGTGCAAATACGCAATCGTTATCGGGTGGGTAACCAGTAAGGGAGTTGGGGAATGTTTAGTGAATTCAAAGCGTTTGTGAACAAGGGCAATGTGCTCGATCTGGCCGTTGGTGTGCTGATCGGTGCCGCGTTCGGGAAAATCATCGAATCGTTTACCAACGACTTGTTGATGCCGATCATCGGCGTGCTGACAGGCGGCGGTGTCGATTTCACAAGCAAGTTCATGGTGTTGAGCGGTGGTGACGGATCGGCCTATGCGTCGCTTGCCGCAGCAAAGGCCGCCGGTGCCAATGTGTTTGCTTATGGCAGTTTCATCACCGCGCTGATCAATTTCCTGATCCTTGCGTTCGTGATTTTCATGATCGTGCGCAGTGCGAACAAGATGCTTAAGCGTTCGGATGATGCCGCGACACCAGAGGATATCCTGCTGCTTCGCGAAATCCGCGACGGCCTTAAAAAGTAAGTCGAAATCCGGTCAGGCCGCGGCCAGTTCTTCGGAGACGGCTGCGGCCAGGCTCGTGCCATCGAGGATGCGCGCGGTATCGTCACGAACGATCATCATCGCGCGGCGAATTTCGCAAGCCGCCTCATCGCGGCAATCCTTGCAGCGCTTATACGCAGTCCGGCTGACACACGGCACCAGCGCAAGCGGGCCTTCGATCGTGCGGATCACATCGCCCAATGAAATGAGATGCGAAGGCCGCGCAAGCGCAAACCCGCCCTGCTTGCCCCGCGTCGACACGACGAGGCTCGCGGCCTTCAACTCGGTCAGGATGATCTCAAGGAACTTGCGCGGCACAACAGCCTCACGCGCGATGCGGCTCATCGGCACAGGCGCATGGCCGGGCATTTCGCGCGCAAGCAACAACATGGCGCGCAAGCCATAACGGGATCTCTGGGTCAGCATTCAATCCCCCTAGTGTGTGGTGGAGATTGGAGCAAGGGGTGCATTCGCCCTGATCCAACGCGATCGCATCGCATCACCATTTTCAGCGCAAGTTCCGCAACGCAAATTCGTCCGCCGAATTGAGTCGTCGCGGTTGTCGCATCTGTGATACTCTGAAGGGGAGATTTGCCCTTGTGTTGCCAAGCAAGTTGGATTTCAGCATCGCTCCCGGGACTGGTATGCGCTTCGCCTACCTTGCGGTTTGACTAGGCTTCGGCCGTGGAATTTATTACGCCCCTCCTCCCCGATGCGGCTGCCAGCCTTGGCTTAGCCCTTGTTGTTTCATCGAACACTCCGCTGGTCTTACTGAATAGCGAGCTCGTGGTCGTTGCGGCGAGCAGTTCGTTTTGCACGCAGTTCGGGCTGATCCCAGCCAGTGTGACACATCACTCCCTGTTCGATCTTGGCGAAGGCGAATGGGATATTCCACAGCTGCGATCGCTGCTCGGCGCGACTGCATCGGGCGCGGCGGCGATCGACGGTTATGAGTGCCGCTTGAAACGCGCCAATCTGCCAATTGCCTATCTTGTCGTTCACGCGCACCGGCTTGAATTGCTTGGAGAATCGGACGTGTATATCGTCCTTACGCTGGCAGACGTCACTCAACTTCGCCGTGCCGAAAAAGCCAAAAGCGATCTTGCCCGCGACAATCAAAGCCTGCTCCATGAATTGCAGCATCGCGTAGCGAACAGCTTGCAAATCATTGCCAGCATCCTGATGCAAAGCGCGCGCCGCGTTCAATCCGACGAATCCAGTGTGCATATCCAAGATGCGCATCACCGTGTGATGTCGATTGCCACACTCCAGCGGATGCTGGCCGCAGGTGGCGATAGCGAAGTCAGTCTCCGCACGTATCTTTCGGATCTGTGCGCCAGCATTTCAGCTTCGATGATTGCCAATGCAAGGCTGCTGCGGCTTACCGTTACGGTCGATGACAGTCGGGTATCGGGCGATCAATCGGTCAGTATCGGGCTGATCGTGACAGAGCTTGTGATCAATGCGCTCAAGCATGGCTATGCGCGGCAAAGCCCCGAAGGGACGATTGCCGTGACGTTCAAGAGCGATGGCGGGGACGAAGGCGCCGGCGATGAAGGGGGTGATGGTGGGGGCGAAGTCGGAGGCGGCGGCTGGATATTGTCTGTTGCCGATGATGGCGTCGGCATGCCCGATCCATCGCTTCACGTGAAGCCGGGGCTCGGCACCGGGATCGTCGAAGCGCTGGCGGCGCAACTCGAGGCAGAAATACTGGTGAGCGCGGGCGATCCGGGAACTGTGATCACAATTACGCACACAGCCACCGATCAGAACGGTGATAGCATATCAGCCAAGCTCGTCTGAAGCGTTTCGCGCGCCGATCGAATACAGGTTTCGGGCGGGGTGTTTTGGTCGTTCAACCCAGCCCCTTACTTTCGTGCAATTTTGCGCCTATATCAATGATGCCGACTCCGGTCGGCTATGGCGATAAATGATGCCGTGCAATAGATGCAGCGGACCCGGGGGCGGTACCCGGCGGCTCCACCATAACCTGCCGATGCTTTCAGCACTGGCGGGTCATGACGGGGCCGAACTAGGATCGACGTGTGTTGAAAAGCGGTATTTTTGCCCGGCATGAATAAGCCGTGAAATGGTTCAAAACTCATAAGTGCCAACGATAACGAAGCACTTGCTCTCGCAGCATAACCGTGCGGGCTAA
>JANOQL010000120.1:0-12445 GCA_031414835.1 Sphingomonadales bacterium
CAGATAAGACGACAATCTCCCTGCCGTCACGGTCCTTCGCCGCCATGATGTCTCGCCAGCGCAAGTTTCTCGCCTCCGGTGGGCGCATCCCCGTGTTGCACATGATGAGCATGAAATTGTAGCAGATGGTGCGATACCAGACGCCTTGCGGCGATGTCGCCGCCTTGATCCATTTGCGGCCGAAGCTATGCAGCTTGCGATATTCCTCCGTCGTGAACTCATCGCGCCGCATGGTTTTGAGTTTTGGCCTGCCCTCGAAGCGATGGCTCGCCGGAACGTAGCGTTTGCTGATCGCGAAGCTCATTACTGCATTGAAAGCGCCCATTTCAACGCCAATGGTTGCGTCGCTGACAATTGCCCGCGTCCGGCCCTTGCCATTCTCCCGTCGCCAAGTTGGATAGTTACTCCAGCGATCTTGACCGATTAGGTGAATTTGCGTGCTTCCAATATAATCGTCCAAGACGCGGCGACAACGATTGGCGACGTTCTTGACGCTATCGGCAGCCACCTCGCCTAGTTTTGCGCGCCGCTGCTGAACAGCGATATATTCCTCCGCAACCTGCCGAAACGGGCGGTTAAACACGGGAACATCATGCTTGATCCGAAAGCGAATGTCCGCATCGAGGTCGAACGCTTGGTCATGCGCTGACTGTCGGTCTGCCGTCCCTAGCGCAATGGTCTTATAACGATCCTCCTTCGGGAGCTTGATGCGGCAATAGAAGTTGCGGTGCGCCACATCGCCACGCCTGAAGATAATCAGGCCGGATTTAAGCTTCTCCTTGTCGGTGATAAAGGCCATCGCGATGCTCCACTGTGCAGAATCTGTGTAGATTAGCGGCACAGGGGCGCGGAAATCCATAGCTGTGCAGGTGCTGTGTAGCTCTTTATAGCTTATTTTATTAGGTGATTCCAGTTATTTACTGTAATCCTGTCGTCCCGACCAAATTCTTCTTTATATTATCAGCCGTTCGATCAGCCATGAACTGGCGAGGATACCGATGGCGTAGCTTGCGACCCGAACGAGTTGAGGCAAGGCATTTGCCCGCACCTTCTGGATCAGCGCGATCGCAGCGATGGTCGTGGCCACGATCGCCAACTGCCCCGCCTCGACACCGAGGTTGAATGCCAGCAGCGCCGCCGGAACATCGGTTTCGGGCAATCCGATCTCCGCAAGCGCACCTGCAAAGCCGAAGCCGTGGAGCAGGCCGAATGCGAACGCGACTGCCCATGGGATGCGTTCCGAAAGGCGCAGCATTCCGGGTGTCTTTTTGACGATCTCAACCGCAAGAAAGACAATCGACAGTGCGATGACCGCTTCGACAGGGCGCGAGGGCAGGCCGACGAAACCCAGTGTCGTTCCGACCAGCGTGATCGAATGGGCAATCGTAAACGCGGTCACAGCCCAGACAACTGCGCGCGTGCGTTGCAGCAACAGCACCAGCGCAACAACGAACAGCAGATGATCATATCCGAAGACGATGTGTTCGATGCCGATGACGAAATAGGTCTTAGCGACCTGCCACCTCTCGGGCGTTTCAGCGATGATGGCGGTCGGTTCGGCAGCGGTTAGCCGCAGCGCCTGAACCGGGCGGCCAAGCGGTGCCACCCGGACGAGGATATCGGTCTGTGCGGCATCGAGGCTCGATATGCCGATCCGGCCGCCATCGACCGGTCGGTTGCACTGCACTGTGCTGGTGCTGCTCATTGCAAAGGCGGTCATCTGGCGCTGGGTTGCGCCAGACTGTGCGCAGCCAGCAGGCAGAATAGGTTGCGATGCGGGGGTGAGGCCGCCGACCAGCGGCGCTTTCCACACCAGTCGCCAATCGGTTGCGTTTTGTTGGGTAAATTCGAGATAGCCGGGGCGGAGCTGATCGGCCTGCGCCGATGTTGCAAACAGCGCGAGCAAGAGCATCGCCACGCAACGGATCATTGCCGCGCGATCCGGATCGAATACCCATCCAGCAATGCCTGATATGCGCCGGTTTCGCGGGCTTTGCGGGTTGCAGCGCGCCAGTCATTCTCGATGGCCTGCCGGACATTTTCGAGCTTAGGTGCATCGGGAATGGCAATGGCGCGCACCCGAACAAGATGCTGGCCAAAGCCGGATGCAACTGGGCCCGTCCAGTCGCCTCGCTTTGCCCCGACGATGGCGGTTGCGAAATCATCGCCAAAATCGCGCGCGATCTGATCTTTGGTGGCAAAGTCGCTTGAGGCCGGGACCGCCAATGGCTTCCCCGCAGATGCCCAGGCCGCCCCGCTAGCAATCTCACGTCTGGCTATCGTTGCGGCGATGAAAGACGCATTGCCTTCGCCGAGATAGATTTGATCGAAGCTGTATTGTGCGCCCTCTGCATATTTGGCAGGATTGCGCGTTAGCCATGCGGCTAGCGTTGCGTCATCTGGCTGCGCGGTATCGACAGCCGAAGCGCTCAGAAACTCCATCTTCTGTCGCAGCCGTCGACGGATGATCGGATCGTCCTGATCGAGGCCAAGCCGGATCGCCTCGCGCGCATAAATCTCTTCTTTGATATATTCGCGGATCAGCGCGTCAATCTCGTCGGGGCGTGGCGCGCGCTGCCACGTCTGGGCGAAGGCTGCGGCAAGCCGTGACACGTGTTCGGCATCGACCGTGATCGTCCGGCTGGCAGGATCGGCAGGCTCTCCGCGCCATGCCGAGAACAAAAATATGGCAAACCCGGCGAGCAGGAAATGGAGCAGCGGCTCGCGGATCAAGGTTTTGAGCCGGGTGGCAATCATCTGGTCGACTTTAGACGGCCATGTGCCCCGGGCAAGCTTCAGCTGAACGAATAGCCGCCCGTGTGCGTATCGAGTGTCAGCCGCACATCACGCCCATTGAGTGTTGTTGTTTGCACAATGGGGCCACCACGCGATTGTCCAAGCTGCGGGAAATCGCAGCACGCGACATCGGCCCTGAGCATTGCGGCAAACAATGTTTGCCGCGCGGGAGATAAGGCACCCAGATCATCGCTTGTCATCAGCACTCCGGCTGCATTGGCGGCAAGGTGCGCCAGCCCTTCGATTTGCGCATCGGTCAGATGATGAAACCTGTCACGGAGCAACACACAGTCGGGGTCGCCTTGCCAGAGTATCCCGTGAGCGTGATTGCGGCTGACCTGATCGCGGAGCAGGCTTTCTGCCGATTGTTCGCCGCCGCTCCAGTTCACCCCCACATCGCGGCCGATCCGGTTGGCATCGAAATAACCGACCGACGCCCAGAGCGGCGCGCCGCACCCAAGCCAGAGCGCGTCATCACCGATTGCAGCGCGGATTGTGGCGGCCATCTTGCGCCAGACCGCAACGCGTGACAGCCCGGGCATGTGCCACCGCGCGCGTTCGGGGCCGTGCTCCATCCCGAAATACATGAAATCGGTTTTAAATGCCTTTGCGCCCCAGTTATGCGCCCAGATGCGAAACACATCCGCGATATAGGCTTCGGCTTGCGGGTGGGTGATGTCGAGGATGTAATATTCCTCTGACCGTTTGTGCCAGCGAAACTCGCCGTAATAGCTCATCGCGATCAACGGGCCGTTTGTTTTGCGATCACCGACAACCCAATCGGGATGTTCGGCAAAGAGCCTCGATCGGTTACCGACCAGAAATGGTGCGATCCAGACCGCTGGTGTGAAACCTGCTGCTGCGATGTCGGCGATCAGCGGCTTCACCCCATCGGGAAACTGTGGCTTGAAATCGAGCCAGTCGCCCATTTCGGGCGTGAAACCGTCGTCGATCAGAAACAGATCAAGCGGCACCTGATGCCGAACGCGGAAATCGCGGGCGCTGGCGAGATGCGCGCGCAGGTTTTCCGGCGTGATCTGCGCGTAGAGATTATACCAGCTGCACCAGCCGGTGATCCGCTTCGCAGGCCTGCGCGGGGGGATCGGGGAGGCATCGGCAACCATCTGCGACCATCGGCGCAACCCGGTTTCGACATCGTCATCTTCGAAAATCAGCAGCGTTTCACCCGCTGTCGCGCTGGTGGCATCGGTCAGTGTTTCGGCGGTGACGATCAGCGTTTCGCCATCGGTGTCAAAGCTTAATCGCGTTTGAAACCGGTCATGGCGTTCGAACCCGATGATCACCACGCCGCCATCTGCGCGCGGGAGCGCGGTGACGGCATGGCCGGTGCGGATGTCGGCATCGGCCGGGCTGTCGGCCAGCCTAGAAGTTTCGACAAACCAGCTGCCATCCCAGCTGTGATAGCCATTGCGCAAATAGCGTTCGGTGCCATCGATACGGAGGCGCAGGCCGATGGAATGCTGCGAACCGACCCCTGTTGTAGTCCCGGTCAGCCGGTGAATGCCGTCGCGCATTTCAGCATGGAATATCGCACCCTCGGAGCTGTCGTCCGCGAACGCGGTGTCAAGTGTCAGCGTTAGCCCGCCGAGCGCAATCTGGGTCATGACCGCGCTGTAGCAAGTCATTCCAACGCGACAAGTCGCATGTCAGCCCGGGACCACTATAGGACAATTCGGAACAGGAAAAGAACGAATTGATTGACTTTGGGCCAATATAGGCTTACTCCTATACGTCAGTTTTCAGGAGAATGTCATGTCAATGATAGATGCCATTATCGGCCCCATCGGCAAACTGCTCGACAAGATCATCCCCGATCCACGTGCGCGCGAAGCGGCCAAGCTCGAACTGCTGCGGCTTGAGGGCAGTCAGGATATGGAGGCACTCAAGGCGCAACTCTCGGCGATCATGGCCGAAGCGCAGGCAGCCGATCCGTGGACCAGCCGCGCGCGCCCGAGCTTCCTCTACGTCATGTACGCGATCATCCTCTGGGCGATCCCGATGGGGCTGATCGCCGCCGTCGCGCCAGATATGGCCAAAGGGATCGCGGGCGGGATGAACTCGTATCTGGCAGGCATTCCCGAATCGCTGTGGGCGCTCTTCGGCACCGGCTATTTGGGATACACCGCCGCGCGGCAATGGGGGAAGGTCAGGGGCGTGGAGCGGTAGGGATTTCGGGTGAGCCCCCCAGCGCGCGGTAAAGCTGCACTGCGCGCCTTGCCACGTCGCTGCGTGCGGCTTCGGTCGATTGGCGGGTGATATTGAGGCTGCGCTGCGCATCGACCACGGTGAGGAAATCGGACAGGCCAAGCCGGTAGCGTTCGCGGGCAAGGTTCAGTGCATCAGCATCGACGCGCTCCTGAGCGGCCAATGCTGTTGAACGATTACGCGCAGCGGAGAGCGCAGCAAGCCCGGTTTCGGTTTCTCCCAACGCCCGGAACACGGCTCCGCGATACAGCGCAAACGCCTCCCGGGATACAGCTTCGCTCCGCTGGATTTCAGCACCTGTTCGCCCGAAATCGATCAGTGGCCCGGCGATGCCTGCCCCCAGTGACGCCGTCAGCGCATCGCCATCGAACAGATCTCCGGCCGCCAATGCCAGCAGTCCGAGTGCGCCTGTGATCGAAAGGCGAGGGAAGCGCGCCGCCGCCGCCGCTGCAACATCCTGATCGGCTGCAACCAGACGCAGTCCTGCCGCGCGGACATCGGGGCGCTGGCTGAGCAGGATCGATGGAACAGCAGCGGGTGTGTCGATTTCGGCCGCACTTCCACCTGCGGCGCCGACCATCACCAGCACGTCGTTTGTCGGCTTCCCCGTAAGCGCCACCAGCCGTCCAACCGCTTCGGCTTGCGCGGCAACCAGCGGCGGGCGGCGCGCTTCTGCATCCTTGAGCAGTGCATCGGCACGGACGGCATCGAACCCGGGGACGATGCCTGCGCGCGCACGGATGCTGGTGAGCCGCAACAGGTCGCCCGCATCGGCGATGTCGCGTTCAACGATTGCCTCGCGTGCGGCAGCATCGCGGTGATCGATCAAAGCGGTCGCGATATCGGTATCGAGCGCGAGCCGGACGCCTGCTGCATCAGCGGTTACAGCGTTGAGACGTGCCGCAGCGGCGCGCTGATTGGCGCGAAGACGTCCGAACAAGTCCAGATCCCAGCTCGCATCGATACCGGTCTGAAAGGTCGCCTGATCGCGATCGAAAAATGGGTTTTGCGGCTGGATCGCTTGGCTGCCGCGCGATCCCGTAACGCCTGCGCTCGCGCCGATCGAGGGCAAGCGTGCCGCGCCTGCGCCGCGCACCAACGCGCGCGCCGCATCGATCCTTGCGAGGGCGGCAGCAAGATCGGGGGCATCGCTGGCGGCGGTGCGCAGCGCCACAAACGCCGCATCCTGCGGGAGAAGTGCGCCAACCACTCCTGCCGCATCCCTTGCCTCGGCATTCTGATACGCAAAGGCAGGCGGCAGAACGACGCTGTAAACTGGCGGGGTTCGGTCAGTGGTCGCACATCCGCTGGCGAGCAACACTGCCAGCACCGCGATGCTGCTACGCATCACTTCGCGCCTTGCCGTGCAGGGATGAACGCATCGACTTGCTGGCCAACGAACATGCCGTGATCGCTGTCGGGCAGCGCATAGATGACCTGCAACACGCGCACATCGACGCGTTCGTTCGCGCTGTTGGTGAGCGAGCGTTTGGGAATGACTTGCGGTTCGGCGCGAACGAATTTGGCGGTAACCCGCGCTTTGGCATTGCCACGCGGTGAAACCACGGCATCCTTGCCCAACGCGGTGCGGTCCGCCTCATCCTCATCGATGTCGATGCGCACGTGCAGAGGATTGGTTTGCCCCATCGTCATCAGCGGATCGGAATTGCCGCCGCCTTGGCCCGATCCGGCAGGCGCGAACTCGCCTTGGCGGACGCGCACCTGAAGGATTTGTCCCGCAATCGGCGCACGGACAGTCCGGCGTTCGAGATCGACGCGCGCGCGCTGGAGTTGCGCTGCTCCGGCCTCGGCCTGCGCCTGCTGAAGCGCGACTTGCGCGCGGGCGTTGCGCACAGCCCCTTGCCGATCAACAATCTCAAGCTTCGAAACCGCGCGCGGATCGGTAACATTGCCATACAGCGCGAGTTGATTTTGCGTCACGCCAAGCGATGCCTGCGCCGCTGCGATCCCCTTGCGGGCGCTATCAAGTTGCGCTGCTGCTTCGGCAACCGCCGCACGAGCGTCGCGCGTGTCGATGCGGAACAGCGGCTGACCCTGGCCGACGCGATCCCCTGCCGTCACATACAGCGCCTCGACGATCCCGCCGATCGGTGTGCCGATGTCGATGATCTCGCTCGCGGGTTCGACCAGCCCTGCGCCTGCGACCGTCCCGCCATTGCGTTGTCCTTCAGGGGTGGCGGGCGGCGGGATGACCGGCGCTTCGGCCGCGCGGTTGGGCTGGCCCGACAGGATCATGAAGATCGCGAGCACGATGCCGATCACTGCAATGGCAGGCAGGATGACGCGTGAGAAGCTGGGGCGTTGCACTGGTGTTGCTCCTAATCGTGGCCAGCGGGCAGGCTTGCGCCGTCGCTGGTGATGCGGCCGTCCTCCATCGCAAGGATGCGGTCGGCGAGGTCGAAAATGCGGTTGTCATGCGTGACGATGATGACGGCGCGGTCAGCGGCGAGCGCGACTTCGCGCAGCAGATCCATCACGCGGCGGCCCGATTTGGCATCAAGCGCAGCGGTGGGCTCGTCGCACACCACCAGTTGCGGTTCGTGGACGAGCGCCCGCGCGATCGCCACGCGTTGCTGTTGACCGCCAGACATGGCGCGGGGAAATTTATCCGCCTGATTGCCGATGTTGAGCTTTTCGAGCAGCACCCGCGCGCGATCGACGGCTTCGGCGCGGGGAACACCTGCCGCGATCAGCGGGACGGCCGCATTCTCAGCGGCAGTTAGCGTTGGCAGCAGATTATACTGCTGAAAAATGAAGCCGATGGTCTTGAGGCGGAACTTCACGAGATCATTGTCCGAAAGGCTGTAAATATCGGTCCCGAACACATGAACATTGCCCTGCGTCGGATACAAAATGCCCGCAATGATCGAAATCAGCGTCGTCTTGCCCGATCCAGACTCGCCGACGAGATACGTCAGCTCGCCCGTCCGCACCTCAACATCGATGCCGTGGAGCACACGCAACACATTGTCGCCGACTTTGAATTCCTTGACCACCTGATCGATGGTGATCGCCGTGTTCATCGAAACACCTCGGCAGGCTCCATCTTGAGCACCGAACGCAGCGCAATGACGCCGGTTAGCAGGATCATGACAATCGTCAGAACCGCGCTGATCACAGGGATTTGCCACGGGATGTAAAACCCCTTGAACGCATCGACATCGCCCGGTCCCCAGATGAACAGCGCCGCGAGGAACAGCCCGATCCCATAGCCGATCAGCGCGACCAGCGCCGATTGCGCCGCGACCATCATCCGGATTTTGCCGTTGGTCACGCCGATGGCTTTCAATGCGCCGAACTGTTTGATGTTGTCGCGGATGAACAGACTGAAGGTCAGCCCGACGATCGCAACGCCCACGATCACGCCTAGCACGACGGTAATGCCAAAGTTGATTGGAATACCGGTATTCTGGACAATGAAATCGATCCCGTCTTTCGCGAATTCGGCGCTGGTCCGTGCGCGGAGGCCAGTGCGGTTCTGGATTTCGTCTGCGACTGCGCGTGGGGCCAACCCGCCTTCGGTCTGCGCGAGAACAAACGACATGCGTTTGCGGGTGCCGGGCACGAAATTAAGGGCATTCGAATATCGCGTGTAAAGAATGACGCCTGACGTGAATGTCGGTGTCGCATCGGTGACGCCAGCGATGACGGCGCGCCGGTCGTTGAGTTCGAGCACTATTCCCGTCACGTTCGTTCGCCGCCCGAACAGCTTGTTCGCCCCGACCGCATCGATGAACACGCTGTCAGGGGCGGCCAGCGCCTCTCGCTTGCCTTCGAGCATGACGCGCGGAAGGCCGATCAGCGTCGCATCGTCCAACCCCACAACGCCGACGCCTTCGACCTTGCCATCGGGGGTCCGGATCGTCGCGTTCGCGCGCAGCAGCGGCACCGCATAAGCGACACCGGGCACGCCGCGCACCTTGTCGAGCGCCGTTGTCGGCAGCGGAAGCGTGACATCAGGCGTCCTCCCCACCTTGTCCATCACCCAGATGTTCGCAGTGGGAACTTCGTAAACCGCTGACGCCCCGCGCATCAGCAAATTGACGAAAACGGTCAGCTGTTGGGTGATCAGCAGCGTCGAAAATGCAATACCGAAAACAAGGCCGAGGAATTTCACCCGATCCCCTGTTAACATCCGCAATGCAATCCAGTTCATTATTGCAACCTATATAGACAGAGGCGACATGCGCCAGCAGTTTCTGGCGGTCACTTGAAAAGCGCGCGCGGATTGCACCATATGTGATTGCGATGAGCGATCCTATCCAATGGCACGGCACCACCATCGTCTCCGTGCGCAAGAATGGCAAAGTGGTGATTGCCGGCGATGGTCAGGTCTCGATGGGCCAGACCGTGATGAAACCCAATGCGAAAAAGGTGCGAACGCTTGCAGATGGCAAAGTGATCGCCGGGTTTGCAGGCGCGACCGCTGACGCGTTCACATTGTTCGAACGGCTCGAAAAAAAGCTTGAGCAATATAACGGACAGTTGCTGCGCGCGGCAGTCGAACTCGCCAAGGACTGGCGGACCGACAAATATCTCCGCAACTTGGAAGCGTTGATGATCGTGGCGGACAAGGATGTCAGCCTCGTGCTGACCGGCAATGGTGATGTGCTTGAGCCTTTGGAAGGCATTGCGGCGATCGGATCGGGTGGGAACTTTGCCTTGGCAGCGGCGCGTGCGCTCAAGGATTATGAGGCCGACCCCGAAATTCTGTGCCGCAAGGCGATGGCCGTCGCGGCAGAGATTTGCGTTTACACCAATGACCAGCTGACGGTCGAAGCCCTCGACGCGGCGTAACAAGGATAGCCGATATGCTTTATTCACAGCTCGGCACGTCGGGCCTGATCGTCTCGCGTCTGTCGCTCGGAACGATGACCTTTACCAAGGGCGGCGGTTCGAAAGCGATCGCCAAAACCGACGGTGCAGCGGCCGACGCGATCCTTGGTCGCGCGATCGATGCGGGCATCAATTTCATCGACACGGCGGACGTGTATGCTGACGGCGAAAGCGAAGAGATGCTCGGCAGCCTGATCGAAGGGCGTCGCGATCAACTCGTCATTGCCACCAAGGCCGGGTGGCGGCTGGGCAAGAGCCTCAACCACGCCGATCTGTCGGCTGTGCATCTTCACCGGTCAGTCGACGCCAGCCTGAAACGGCTCGGTACCGATCATGTCGACGTTTACATCGCGCACCGCAACGATCTTGTGACGCCGCTCGAAGAGACGCTGAGCGCGCTCGACGCAATCGTGAAGAGCGGCAAGGCGCGGTATATCGGGTTTTCAAATTGGCCCGCGTGGAAGGCAGCGGCGGCAGTCCAGATGCAGCGTGACAATGGCTGGGCGCAATTCACGCATGGCCAGATGATGTATTCACTGCTCGGGCGCGGGATCGAAGATGAAGTCGCGCCGATGATGCGCCATTTCGGGCTCGGGCTGACAGCGTGGAGCCCGCTTGCCGGCGGCTTCCTCTCAGGCAAATACACCCGCGAAAGCCTCAAGGATGCGGACAATCGGCTGTCAGGGTTCGACATGATCCCGTTCGACAAAGACGCAGGATTTGCGCTCGTCGATCAAATACGCGGCATCGCCGCTTCGCATGACGCCAGCGTCGCGCAGGTCGCGCTCGCATGGGTGCTGGCCAAGCCCTTCGTGTCGAGCGTGATCATTGGCGCATCGAAGCTGGCGCAGCTCGATGACAATCTGGCCGCAGCCGAACTGCGGCTTTCGAGCGAAGACATCGCGGCGCTCGACAAGGCGACGCGGCCGCCCGCGTCGTATCCGGGCTGGGTGGTCAACGTGCCCGATGCCACTGTCGCTGCCGCGCTATCGGCTCAGCCTGGTGACAAATATCTCCCCGATCCCGACGCCCCTCGCGCGTTCTCGACGAAAAGCGAATAATATGCAGAATAGCCTGACCCCAAAAGCCATCGTTGCCGCACTTGATGAGCATATCATCGGGCAAACCGATGCGAAGCGCGCGGTCGCCGTGGCGATGCGCAATCGCTGGCGGCGGCAGCAATTGCCTTCCGAGCTTCGCGATGAAGTGTCCCCAAAAAACATCCTGATGATCGGGCCGACGGGGTGCGGGAAAACCGAGATTTCGCGGCGGCTGGCAAAGCTTGCCGATGCGCCGTTCGTCAAGGTCGAGGCAACCAAATTTACAGAAGTCGGTTATGTCGGGCGCGATGTCGAACAGATCGCGCGCGATCTCGTCGAAGAGGCGATCCGGCTTGAAAAGGAACGGCGGCGGACGGCCGTGAAGGACAAGGCTGAGGAAGCGGCAATGGCGCGGCTGCTCGATGCGCTGACGGGGAAAGATGCCTCGACCGCGACCCGCGAGGCCTTTCGCAATCGGTTCGATGATGGCCATCTCGACACAACCGAGATCGAGATCGAGGTCGAAGCCGCACCGCAAATGCCGTTTGAAATCCCCGGTGGGGCCAATGTCGGAATGATCAACCTGTCCGATATGATGGGCAAGGCATTCGGAGGTGCGCCCAAGAAACGCCGCAAGATGGCGGTGCCTGCCGCATGGATCAAGCTGGTCGAAGAAGAGGCCGACGCCCGGCTCGATCAGGACGATGTTGCACGCGTGGCGCTCGCCGATGCCGAGGCCAACGGGATCGTGTTCCTCGATGAGATCGACAAGATCGCGGTATCGGACGTGCGTGGCGGATCGGTCAGCCGCGAAGGCGTCCAGCGCGATTTGCTGCCGTTAATCGAAGGCACCACCGTTGCCACCAAATATGGGCCAATGAAAACCGACCATATTCTGTTCATCGCATCAGGCGCGTTTCATGTTGCCAAGCCGTCCGACCTGCTCCCCGAATTGCAGGGGCGTCTGCCAATCCGCGTCGAGCTCAAGGCCCTCGGCCATGCCGATTTCGTCGCGATCTTGAAGGACACGCGCGCAAGCCTGACGACGCAGTATCAGGCGCTGCTCGGAACAGAAGGCGTGACGATCGATTTCGCCGATGACGGGATTGACGCGCTCGCGCGAATTGCGGTCGATGTGAATGAAAGCGTCGAAAACATCGGCGCGCGGCGACTGTCGACGGTGCTTGAAAAGCTGCTCGAGGATGTCAGCTTCGAAGCCGAAGACCGGCAGGGCAGCACGCTCCGGATCGATGCGGCCTATGTCGAGGCGCAGCTGGCAAGCATCGCGAAGAATGTCGATCTGAGCAAATACGTGTTGTAACTGTCATTTGTTCTTTATACGTTCGATCTCTCAATGATTCGGGAGATGGACCATGACCGAAGCAGGTGGATGCCATTGCGGCGCAGTGCGATACGAAGTCCAAGGCACGCCGCAGCATGTTGCGCTGTGCCACTGCAAGGATTGCCGTAAGAGTGCCGGCGCACCGATGGTGGCGTGGGCAGCGTTCAGCGAGGCGGAGTTTCGG